>JBIOGV010000030.1:0-23138 GCA_044448365.1 Chitinophagales bacterium | reverse complement strand
TTCATTATAAAAACCATTTTTGAATTTATCATCAGGGTAAAACTGTTTTACGTCCTTGTCGCTTTTCCAGTAAAAATTTGTACCGACATCAGCATACACAAAAATTTTATTACTATTCTTTCCGAATTCTTTTCTGACGTCGGCAAACAATGGAATCGTTCTGTACCTGTAAAAGTCAAACCCTGAGCCTACACCGATCAGCCATGATTTATGCTGAATGCCATTAATTGTTTGCAGTTGAAACGCAGAACCAGACTGCCCTTCAAGCAGGCCCACATTGTTGATGGAATGGAATCTAAAAAAGTTATTGTGAATTTTTTGCTGTGCAGTACTGTTTATACTGATCATTGTTATCAGCACAATTATCAAAATTTTTTTATTATGCATGATACCATTTTTATAGTTTGCTTATGAAATGAATATTGTTCAGATCTGAATAGTCGTATTGGTAAATTCCGTCTTTTGCCATAACAATGGCCAATCCGTTTTGTGCAATTACGTCAAGCACTTCTGCGTCTTTTAATTGCTTTTCCAGTTGCAAATTGTTTATATCGGCTGCGTTAAAAATTTTCAGACCGTCTTTGCTGTCGCAGATAAACAGGTTATTACCATCCTTCGATAAGCCAACAGGATGCGTAAGCTGATACGATTTTACAAGAAAAGAATTGTTCAAATCTTTCACATCAACGATCTGCAGCTCATTATTAAAGCCAAGGCAGGCGCTGGAATCATTTAAGGTAACGTATGCATAGTTACCATCTGTAATTACAGGATCACACCCGCGCACGTGCGTAAACTCTCCAACCTTCAAAGGTAAACCGGGAGATGACTGAACATCATACATATAGACTCCGTTATTGCCGCCTACAAACAATTTATCCCTGAAAGGGTAAATGGTTTCGATATGCCAATCCACAGTAAGATTATTTTTGAATACCGGCAAAAACCGGTTGCTGATATCAAAGGAATTTAATTGGCTGTAAGAAACGGTGTATAAATAATTGTTGATAATGGTAAATCTTGATAATGAACCGCCGGTTCCTGTTGAATTATCTTTTGTATTCGACATATTCGCAGCAATTTGTACACAGTTTGCACAACCTGGCGCATACAGCACCGGGTAAATGTTCCCGCCAGAGCCTGCCACGTAATCTACTGTTGTATCTCTGGTATTCCATCCTACAATCACATTAATGGAATCGGGGTTTACAGATATGCCTCCGTAATAAATGCTATGTTCAGGAAAAACATTTGTATCAAAGTTTTTTGTCACAACATTCATCGGATTGCTGATATCGAAAGTTACCAAATCGCCGTAAGCATCTGCATATAAAGTATTGTCGGCAATAGCTATATCTTCATTGCCTGGCACATTTATAAAAGAAATATTTTTTGGCTCAGAAGGATTGCTGTTATCAATTACATGAATGCCTTTGTAAGGTTCTGAAATAAAAATATAATTACCATAAACTGTCATTTTACCCGTGACAGCAATTGCAGCAGCATCCTGGCTTTTTATACTTTCTCTGAATTTTGTGAGCACCTGGTAAATCGGCGTTCTTAATTGATAAGTAAGGGTAATCTTATCTTTTAAGCAACTTTGCAAAGGAAACAAAAATGAAAAGCAAACAGCCGCAATTAATATTTTTTTCATAACAGTTATTTTTGAGACTGACAACACTTTTCCAAGGAGCGTTGCATCATTTCACTTTCTTTTCTTTAAAAAGATAGTCGCATCGACCCCGCTATATAAAATGTATTTTCTTTTATCGAGGTCGCTTTTGATGATCTTATTTAATCCGGAGGAAAGTTGAGGCCCGATATTAAATTCAAAGTTTTTTGCTGTAAAGTGATACGACAAACCTGAAATTAGATTTATCCCTGTTCTGTTAAATAAGTTTTTATTATGATAATATACCCCGCCAGCGACAGTATCGTATATCAATGCGTTTGTAGAAATAAGATATGTTATTGAGGTGCCCGCATAGAAAGAAAGAAAATGATTTGTATTTCGGGTTATGCGCCAATCATAAATGATCGGCAATTCAATAAAGTGAAAACGATCCGTAAAGGTTTCCTGGGCATTGCCGCCATAATATGCCGAAACGTTCAGTAGGTAATTTACCTGTGAATTGTTAGTTTGTTTTGCACCTGTTTTAATTCTGTCGGACAGGTAAGTATATCCAATACCTATAGAAAGGCTACTGTGTTTCGTAAGTTTCTTACTAACTCTTAAATCTGCTTTAAAAGCAAACGAAGATCTATTGCCGGGTTGAATATTTGTAAATCCTGATCCGCCACCCGCTGAAGTGCCGGGACCGGCTATGGAATTACTGTTTGATCGAGTCTTCGGTTTAAGAAAAAGCAAATCTGGTGTAATAGTTGATAGACCCGGAGAAAAATTTAAACCCCATTTTATTTTTCGCATATCCTTCTTATGCGTACTTATTTTTTTAATACCCGGAACTACATTGTCTGTTCTTATCTCATTAATTTTTCTTAAAACTGTATCGGCGGGATTATTTGCGGCGATATTTTTTTGTGTATTTGCCCTGATTGGTTGCCTTCCGGTATCAATTGAATCTGGTTGATCGTTGCCCAAAGAAATACTTTGATCAATATTGTTTTTCTTTTTATCCTTGCTGATATTTTTTTCTTCCTCTTCTTTATTTTTTGTTGAACTAACAAATGGCTTTGAGTCTTTTCCTTTCACTTGAGCAATATTATTATTTCGAAAATGCCTTCTTGCTATTTCTTTTTTGCTGTTGTGATCCTGGTCAACCCGGATTTTTTCATTAGCTGATTTTTTCTTTACTGCTATTTCCTGATTTGTATTTTCATGCCGCGTATTATTTTTTGTCATTATCTTTTCAGTGCCAGATGTTTTTTGTTCTTTCGATATTTTATTTTGTATTTTCTCACTGTGCTTTTGATTTGCCTGCTGAGATACCGTGTTTTCTTTTACCAAAAAACTATTTATTCCGTAGCCGCCCATCATTAAACCCATACCCAGGAAAATGATAAAGAAGAGAATCCTTCTTTTTCTTTTTTTCTCACTGATTCTTTTTTCCACATTTTGCCAAACATCGCCTGATGGATGAATCCTGAATTCTTCCATGATCTTCTGCACATTTTTTTCAAATTCATTTACCGCCATAGGTTTCTTTTTTATTAACGGAATAATCCTGGAGCCAACTGATCAGTAAAGCCCTTGCTCTTGCATATTGTGAACGCGATGTACCATCTGTAATGCCAAGCATCTCCCCTATTTCAACATGAGAATAACCTTCAATGGCATGAAGGTTGAAAATCGTTTGATAGCCCGGAGGTAATTGGCGGATCAAATCAGTCAGCTCTTTTGCCTGTAGTATAATTACAGGGTCATCATTTATAACGGGATGTAAATGCTCTGGTGGAAAATACATCTGGTCCCGGTAATTGTGGTTTCGTTTTAGAAAATTCAAAGCGGTCGTTACCATGATGCGGCGAATCCAGGCACCCAATTCACCTTCATTCCGGTACTGTTTCAAATTGAAGAAAATTTTTATGAAGCCCTCCTGCAATACATCTTCCGCATCTTTAAGTGATTTGGTATACCGATAACAAACTCCCAGCATTGTTTCAGCAAATTGCTCATACAATTGTCGTTGGGCCTCAGGTTTGCCTTTCAGGCAATCTTTTACCAGTTTGTTATGATCCATTGTCTGACGCTTTGACAACACAAATGGAATAACCGTTGCATTAAGAAATAAAAGTTAGGGCAACTATTAAAATAAAAAAGGGCTGCATCGAAAAGCAACCCAATCCTGTTGTGCCATGAATGAGACTTATTCAATTTTAAAGTTGACTTTTATGTCGCCCCAAAGTAAAGTAACCAGGCCATCCTTCGAAATTTGAAATTTCATTCTTTCGGCAAATTCCTTTGCCTTAGTGGATTTTACATTTACTCTCAATGCATCGTCTGCATCTTTATAATCAAAGGCTCCCCATTGATTCCATGTCTTATTGAAAATAATTGTCCAGTTATTTCCATTAGCAATGGTAAACAGACCATATTTACCGGCAGGCAGATCCTTGCCTTCTATTTTCACATTCTTATCAGTTTCAAAAACAGTTGCTTCATTAGCGCCGGTACGCCAAACTTTGCCCGGCAAGGGCTCAAGGTCTGTTCCAATAGTGCGTCCCTTTACGGATGGCTGACTGTAATTAATTGAAGCCATAGCTCCATTATTCAAGGTTACAGTAACTGAATCTGGTGGACTTGGTCTTTTGGATTTATCTTCCTGTGCATTCACTGCTAAAACAAGAAACAAGGCTGAAAAAAATAAAATAGATTTCATATTATTAATTTGATTTTAAAAGTATGTCAATAATGTCATGTAACTTTTTATTTCAGATTTCAATTTCAGCTTTCATGTAAAATGCACATTGCCCTGCAATACTTACACGATCTCCGCTATAGCCCACCCATAATTCTCCACCACGTTTCGACAATTGTTTAGCACGCATTTTTTTCTTATTGAGTTTTTCACTCCAGAAAGGGATCAATTGCGAATGAGCAGAGCCGGTGACCGGGTCTTCATCAATGCCAACTGAAGGTGCAAAAAAGCGGGAAACGAAATCTGTATATGCGTCTGGCCGTTCTAAACGGCCTGACGCATCACCCGGTGCGGTGATGATCACTTTTTCTTCCCATTTTTTTATCGCATTGAAATCCGGTTTGGCATTTTGCACATCCTTTTCCGTGCTTAATTCGATTAGCAGATCGCGTTGTTTATAAATTCCCAGTATTTCATTTACTCCCAATGCCTTTCTCAGGTTTCCCGGATAATTATAGATGCGTTTCGGCTTCCAGGCGGGGAAATCCATTATGTACAGGTCATCGCTTTTTTCCACTTCAAGTTTGCCGCTTTTTGAATGAAATAGTATTTTGGATTCCTGATAATTCAAAAAATTATAGAGAACAAATGCAGAGGCAAGGGTTGCATGCCCGCAAAGATTTATTTCAGCAAGTGGAGTAAACCATCTTATTTCAAAGGAGCCTGTTTCTGCAGGAACAAAAAAAACTGTTTCACTTAAATTATTTTCAAGAGCCAGGTTTTGCATAAGCCCATCGGGAATCCATTTATCCAATGGAATTACAGCAGCCGGATTTCCACCAAATATTTTATTTGTGAAAGCGTCAATTTGATAAAGCGTCAGTTTCATTCTTATTCGCAGTATGAATATTCAAATATAGGAAGGATATAAAAAGAACAATTGGAAGCCATGCTCTTAAAGAAAATGAAATCATTCTCTCATCATTTCCCTGATCACTGTTTCAATTTCTTCAGCATTGGGTTTGCTGAAATAATCGCCATCGCTTCCATAGGCAGGGCGATGAGCCTTACCAGTAATGGTTCTCGGCGCTACGTCTAAATAGCGGTAGCCTCCCTGTTCTTCCATTACATTATTGAACATATAAGCAGCAGCGCCGCCAGGCACATCTTCATCAATAAAAATAATGCGATTTGTTTTCTTTAGTGATTCAAGGATTTTATGATGAATATCGAAAGGAAGCAATGTTTGTACATCTATAATTTCACAACTGATATCAAATGCCTCCAGCATATCAGCTGCGTTCTGTACGATCCTGAGTGTAGAACCATACGACACAATCGTGATATCCGCACCTTCTCTAATAATTTCAGGGATACCAAACGGCACCGTAAACTCAAGCAAATTGGAAGGAAGTTTTTCCTTTAAGCGATATCCATTCAGGCATTCGATCATTAGAGCCGGCTCATTGCTTTGCAATAATGTATTGTACATTCCAATGGCCTGTACCATATTACGGGGTACGCAGATAAGCATGCCGCGTAATGAATTTATCACCATACCCATCGGTGAGCCGCTATGCCAGATACCCTCTAATCTATGCCCTCTTGTACGAACAATAACGGGACAACATTGCTGACCAAAAGTTCTGTAATGAAGAGTGGCAGCATCATCACTCAAAGGCTCCAGCCCATACAATAAATAATCGAGGTATTGTATTTCCGCAATTGGCCTCAGGCCACGCATGGCAAGACCAATTCCCTGCCCCATGATCGTAAGTTCACGAATACCGGTATCAAAAATTCTTGCGGCTCCGTATTTAAACTGTAAGCCACTGAAGCCCTGGTTCACATCGCCTATTTGTCCTACATCTTCCCCAAATGCCATCAACTTTGGATTATGAGCAAAGGTTTCATCAAAATACCTGTTCAATATTTCAAAACCGTTCATCAAAGGTGAGTCATCAGCAAACTCAGCTTTAATTTCTTCTACTTTCAGGGTACTTTTTGGCCCTTCATTATAAAGATGGGTATTATAGATCTTTTTGTTTTCATTTAATAGCTCTTTATAAAAATCTTTTGTCCAATAAGCCGCATCGTGTTCTCCGGCCAAATCGAGGGCTGCATTCAGGGTTTTTAAGACATCACGTCTTTGTGGTTCATGATTAGCCACGAGTTCGGACGATAATTTTATCAACTGGGATGCCTGCTGCGGAATATTTTTTGCAAGATTGTTGATCAGGTCAACAGTTTGAGCAACCTGTTTCCTGATAGGTACTAAATATTTTTCCCATGCCTTTAACCGGCTTTCACGAACAAATTCTTTTGCGTGTTGTTCTAATTCAACTATTTCTTCATCGGCAGCTAATGTGTTTTCAAGGATCCATTCACGCATTTTTTTAATTCCGTCCCATTCCCGTTCCCATTCTAACCGTTCTGCCGGTTTGTAACGTTCGTGACTACCGGAAGTAGAGTGGCCTTGTTGCTGCGTCATTTCTTCTATATGAAAGAGCACAGGCACATGAGTTTCCCTGGTAATGCGAATACCTTCTTCAAAAATCTCACACATCGCAGCATAGTCCCATCCCTTTACGGCATAAATATGAACACCATTTGTTCCTTCTTTTTTTTGCATACCCATCAATGCTTCTGAAATAGACCCTTTAGCCGTTTGCAATTTTGTGGGAACGGAGATTCCATATCCATCATCCCAGACAAAAATGGCCAGGGGTACCTGCAGTACTGCAGCAGCATTTATTGTTTCCCAAAAATGTCCTTCCGAAGTTGATGCGTCACCAATTGTTGCAAAGCAAACTTCATTACCGTTATCAGAAAGGTCATTGAATTGCTTTAATTCCTTAACTGAACGAAAAGTTTTGGAAGCCAGGGCAAGACCAAGAGCACGCGGCATCTGACCGGCGGTTGGAGCAATATCCGAAGAAATATTTTTTCGGTTTGCAAGATCAAGCCAATCACCATTCTCATCTACAAAGGGTGTGGCAAAATGAGAGTTCATTTGTCGCCCCGCACTAAAGGGATCATTCTTTACATCGGGGTCCGCAAATAACTGTGAAAAAAATTGTTCAACTGTTGCCAGGCCTGTTGCAAACATAAACGTCTGGTCACGATAATAGCCACTGCGGAAATCTCCCGGTTTAAAGAACTTCGCCATAGCCACCTGGGCCAGTTCTTTACCATCTCCAAAAATGCCAAATTTAGCTTTACCCGTAAGAACTTCCTTTCGGGCTAAAAGACTGGTTTCCCTGCTGATGAAGGAAATCTTATAATCATTTAATACCTCTTCCCGAAACTTATCAAATGATAATTTCTCATTGATCATGGCCGTAGAGGTTTGGCTGTCCATGCTGACAAAAGTAGGAATATTAAATCCTGTTAAAAAATACTCAATTTGCATGCATCCTTTCTATGAAGTCTGGCATCTTTGATATAATTTTGAACGCCCGATTGGGGGTAAAGCTATACTCATGAAACAATTAGTCGCCTTAATTCTTTTTACTTCTTTTGCATGGGCCGCAACAGCCCAAACGGATACGCTTAAGAAGGATGTACTGCAGTTAAGGGAAATGGAGCATGATTTTGGGAAAATTCCGCAGGGTAAGCCAGTCTTTTATTTTTTTGAGATAGCAAACACAGGCACCACGGCTTTAAAATTAGATAATGTTCAGGCCAGCTGTGGCTGTACGACCCCTGAATGGAACCGTGAACCGATACCCGCCGGGGGAGCTGATAAAATCAAAGTGGGTTATAATGCGGCTGCTGAAGGCGGTTTTGAAAAATATATTACCATCACTTATAATGGAATTCAAAAACAAATCAAGATCAAAGGCACTGTGTGGAAAGCTCCGGTAGGATCCGCACCCACAAATGCCTCCGTACAAATTTTAAAACAACAAAATCAGTAAAAATGAAAAGAATTTTTTTAGCACTTACAACTCTTTTTTTAGGCGTGGCCGTAATGGCGCAAACAAAGCCTGATGATGTAATGAAGGTAAATACCGAAAAATATGATTTCGGGAAAATAAAACAGGGTGTGCCTGTAGCAACCTTCTTTGAAATAAAGAATATAAGTGATAAGGCATTGGTGGTTGAAAATACCTGGGGTTCCTGCGGTTGCACAACCCCTGAAAAAATTGAAAAGCCCATTCCACCGGGTGAAACAGCAAAACTGAAAGTAAATTACAATGCTGCCGCGATGGGACATTTTGAAAAAGATGTATCCATAAAATTCGCAGGTGTTGATCAACCAAAAGTTGTAAAGATAACCGGGGAAACTCTGGATGCTGCAGCTTATGATGAATATCAAAAGACGCAACAGGCAGATAAAACAAAGACAAAGTCCAAGGGCTGATAAAATTTTCTTGCATGCCAACCCTTTTGCAAAACGAAAGGGTTTTTTATTTTAGTAGCTGGTTGCCAATCCCGGGAACCAGTAACCAAAACAAGCAACTAACATTTCTCCGATGAAAGAGCAATTAATTGATGCCTGGCGGATAAATAACAGAATGAATCTTTTGTTTATTGATAATGTAAATGACGAGAGTATGCAGAAGACTCTCAGCACCCGTGGTGGAAGAACAGTGTATTTGCAACTGGTGCATGTACATAATGTTCGCCTGGGCTGGATAGAAAATGCAGCAAAAGATATTTTTAAAAAATACAAATTGCTTGAAAAGGAAGAACCTTATAATAAAAAACTTCTGAGAAAGTCATTCGAAGACAGTGCTAAAGCTGTTGAAGAATTTATTGAGCAAAGCTGGGATGGAGGCGGCAAAGTAAAAGGTTTTAAAAAAGGATTGATACCTTTCATCAGTTACCTTATCGCACACGAAGCACATCACCGCGGTCATGCCATTCTCACTTTAAAGCAATCAGGAATAAAGATCCCGGATGTCTTAAAATGGGGTTTGTGGGAATGGGAGAAATGAGGTGAATTTTGGACATAATTATTTAAAGAAAATTTAACCTGGGCGTAGTTCCATTACTGAAACCGGGGCCTTGTTTTAAGCTTATTAATATTTTTCCCCAAATGCAAAAATCATTTTGGCTGGCATGAATTTTCGATAACTTTCTGTAATTATTTTGGTTTATGAACGAAAAAATATTGCTTGCCAGCGAGGATATTCATTTTCCTGATGTTAATGAGAGTTTTTCTCAATATTTATCATTTCGCTTTTATAGAGAGAACCTTGAAAATTTAAAAGATGAAACAAAAGATTCTATAAATATTTTTTTAAAATCTATTTCTGAGATTGAAGATGAATTTGTAAGCGTACTGCAAAACCAACGATCTAAAAACCCGGAATTAAATGACTATGGATTTGAGTCTGTTGTTACTTTCATGGAAGAGAATTATTGATTCATTCAATCCTTTTTTGCTATTGCATGCATTTTTTTCTAACGGGGTCATCACAGACCCCAATGTATTTTTACCACCAGAATGTCTTCCTGCAAAATAATTATCATTAAATTTGGCTACACTTTATATGGAAGCTTACGGAAAAATTCTTCTTATTGCAATGCCGGCATTTTTATTTCTTGTACTGTTTGAGAAATGGTATGGATGGTACAGGGGCAGGGACAGTGTAAGAAACATGGATATGGTAAGCAGCCTCAGCAGCGGCATTACAAATGTTACAAAAGATGTTCTGGGTCTGAGTATTTCTATTCTTACCTATAGCTGGTTGGTGAATCAGGTAGCCATTGTGCATATTCAGTCAACAGTATGGACCTATATCATAGCTTTTATGGCGCTTGATTTTGCCGGGTATTGGCTTCATCGCTGGAGTCATCATATTAACCTTTTCTGGAACCTTCATGTCATTCATCACAGCAGCGAAGAATTTAACCTGGCTTGTGCGCTCAGGCAAAGTATTTCTGAGCTGGTAAAAGTTTTTGCTTTCTTATTATTACCTGCAGCCTTACTTGGTGTACCTGCAAAAGTAATCGCCATTGTTGCTCCTTTGCAATTGTTCGCACAATTCTGGTATCATACAAAGCATATCAATAAGATGGGATTTCTTGAAAAAATTATCGTTACTCCTTCCCATCATCGTGTGCATCATGCCATCAATAAAGAATACCTTGATAAAAATTTATCACAGATATTTATTTTCTGGGATAAATTATTTGGCACTTACCAGGAAGAATTACCTGGTGTGCCTCCCGTGTATGGAATTACCAGGCCGGCACAAACATGGAATCCTATCAAAATTAATTTTCAGCATTTATGGTTATTGGCGAAAGATGCCTGGAGAACAGAAAGCTGGAAAGAAAAATTTACGCTTTGGTTCAGGCCCACTGGCTATCGTCCTCCGGATGTTGCAGAAAAATATCCTGTATATAAAATAGAGGACGTTTATCATTTTAATAAATATGCGCCTAAAACATCTTCTGCATTACAGGTCTGGAGCTGGATCCAGGTAACCTTTATTTTGTTATCGATCAGTTACCTGTTTGGAAATATCGCATCCATTAATAAAATGGATGGCAGTTATATTTACCTGTATGGCGCGTTTGTTTTTTTGAGTGTGTATGCCTGCACCGAATTAATGGACCGCAATCCTTTTGCTATTTTCTGGGAAGGATTTAAAAATGCGTATGCCCTTGGGATCATATTTTATTTCGGAGACTGGTTCGGCGCTTCACAATCTGTTTCATGGATCAATTATGCCCTCCTTGCCTATTTTATCACTGCCACAATTGTTACAGCCTGGTTTGTATATATCCACTATAAAGAAGATCGCCAATTATCAGTTTCGTTTTAGGTATAAACTTCGCAGGGATCAAGAACGTAAATTTTCTTCAAACCAAATAGAGTAAAATTGAGCATTGATCTGCCTGCAATTCCCAGTTCAAAAAAAATCCGGCTTTGGAGAAATGATCCGAAAGATCATTGAACTTTCTCTTTGGTGAACTCATTATTTATGGTTCGCCAGATTCCAAGAGGATTGTCATTTTTTAATTCATCAGGTAATAATTCATTTGGCCAGTTTTGATAACAGATCGGTCTTGCAAAACGTTTTATTCCATCAGCACCCACTGAGGTAAAACGTGAATCTGTAGTGGCAGGAAATGGTCCGCCATGCTGCATGCTCAAACAAACCTCAACACCTGTTGGTACGCCATTTAGAATAAAACGACCGCAAAAATTTTTTACGAGTTCTATTAATTGAGAATGATCCCGGATATCATTTTCGGTTGCCATCAATGTGGCCGTCAATTGTCCTTCTATTTTTTTTGTTACTTCAATCATCTCATCCATATTCTTGCAGCGGATCACTATTGAATAGGGCCCAAACACCTCCTGGTGAAGTATCGGATTTTTAATAAATGCCTGTGCTGATGCTGAAGCAATGGTAGGCGTTCCCTGGTTAAATAGAGGCTCAGTTGCGGAGACAGCGATAGTTTCTACATCCTGTTGTGCAAGAGCGTTTGCTCTTCGCTCTGCATAATTTTTGAAAATACCGGCATGCAACATATCACCCGGGGTTATTTTTTTTATTTCTTCAGCTAATGTTTGAATGAAAGTTTGAAGATCATTGTTGTCAACACCAATGATCAGTCCCGGGTTGGTGCAAAATTGCCCCACGCCAAGTGTAATAGATCCGGAATACAATTTTGCAATTTCAGCGGCAGATTGTTTTAATTTTTCAGGCAACAAAAAAACAGGATTGATGCTGCTCATTTCCGCAAAGACAGGAATGGGTTCACTTCGTTGATTGGCCCAATCAAACAATTGTTTTCCCCCCAAAAAAGACCCCGTGAATCCAACTGATTTTGTGTGCGGGTGTTTTACAAGCGCCTCTCCTACTTCATTTTTTGTTCCGTGCACATGGGCAAAAATTCCTTTTGGGATATCACAATTCTCAGCCGCTTTTAAAATAGCACGTGCTGCCATTTCACTGGTGCGTGCATGTGCCGGGTGTGCCTTTACAATTACCGGGCAACCGGCTGCAAATGCGCAAGCGGTGTCTCCCCCTGCGGTTGAGTAAGCAAAAGGAAAATTTGCAGCACCAAAAACAACAACCGGGCCAAGGGGGATCAGCATTTTTCTAAGATCCGGCCCGGGTGGGTTACGATCGGGAATTGCTGTATCAATTCTTGCTTCAAGCCACTCTCCCTTTTCACAGGCATCAGCATAACTGTTTAGTTGAAATATTGTTCTTGCTTTTTCACTTCTCA
Source organism: Chitinophagales bacterium (assembly GCA_044448365.1). Classification (GTDB taxonomy): domain Bacteria; phylum Bacteroidota; class Bacteroidia; order Chitinophagales; family Chitinophagaceae; genus VBAU01. Next base: position 10,620 of record JBIOGV010000030.1, on the reverse strand, counting down.
GTCTCGCTTCTGGTAAATGTGTTTCTTCATGTGCTGTTTGCAATATTTCATCACCCGAATTTTCCAATTCCTTTGCAACAGCATGCATAAATCCGGCTCTTTTTTTTAAAGGCAATTGCCTGTAAATATGAAAAGCATTCCATGCTGACTCCATGATCTCATTAATTTCTTCTATTGTAGCATCGTTATACATTGGACATTGAAGATTGAGTATTGAAAATTTTTATATCGGGCTTTATTTTAATTGCAGATTGAACGATCTTCAAAATTCGTTCCCTTTCTTCCCTGGCTAACATTAACCTTGGCGCACGAACATATTCCGTTCCCAAGCCGGTTTGCGCCTGGGCAAGTTTTATGTATTGAACCAATTTGGGATGAATGTCCAGTTCCAATAAGGGCATGAACCAGCGATAGATTTTTGCAGCTTCTTCAATCTTCCCTGATTTGACCAGGTCATAAATAACTACTGTTTCCTCCGGGAATGCATTTACTAATCCTGCCACCCAACCATCGGCGCCAAGCAGCAATTCTTCCATCGCAATCGTATCCACACCGCAAAGAATTTTATACCGGTCACCAAAACGATTTTTCATTCTTGTTACATTCGTTACATCTCTTGTGCTTTCCTTTACAGCAGTAATGTTTTTACAATCTGTTAATTGTTCAAACATATCCAGGGTCACTTCAATTTTATAATCGATCGGGTTATTGTAGATCATGATCGGAAGATCAGTAAAGTTTGCAACCGTTTTAAAATATTCCACCGTTTCTCTTTCATCGCTTTTATAACGCATGGGTGGCAGCAACATCAATCCGCGGACATTCCATTTTTTAGCCAGGGATGCCTGTTCCAATGCATCCTTTGTGCTGCTTTCCGCAATATTCAGAACGACAGGAACCCTTCCTCTTACTTTTTCCAAAGAAAATTTGGTAAGAATTTCTTTTTCGTTCGTGGTTAATGTACTCGCTTCCCCCAATGAGCCCCCAATGATGATTCCATTCACACCTGCATGGATCTGTGCATCTAAGTTTTTTTCAAACATGAGCAGATCCAGTTCGTCATTGGCGGTAAATGGCGTTGTAAGGGCGGGGAAAATTCCTTTCCATTCAATCATAAAAGTTTTTTTAAACTGGTTAAAGTTAAAGATTCTTATGACTGTACTAGTTTTCCATAAACCCTAATTTTGTATTCTTCTAAAATCATTGTTATGTATAAGCTAACTGTAAAATTCCCGGCACTGTTTTTTTTAATTACAATCATTTCATTTTGTGCCAAAGCTCAAAATAAAACAGATGAACCCTTCACCATTGAAAATTATTGCAAAGTGAAATGGGGTTATGCAGATGAGTTTATTGATCTCTGGAAAACCAATCACTACCCTTTGTTGAAAAAAGCACAGGAGAAAGGAGACATCATCAGCGTAAAGGCTGAAAAACCAAAACTTCACAGTGGTGAGGACACACGCTGGGATTTTAAGGTCACCCTTGTTTTTAAAAATGCGGAGCTGGCTTTTGATCCGAATCTCACGACTCCCTACAAACAACAATTGTATCCTGATTTAGCTAAATTGACAAAAGATGAACAACATCGCTTTGAACTATTGATCGCTCACTGGGATGTAATGATAGATACCGTGGAGTTGAAATAGGCTGGTTTGCCAATTTATTCAAAAATGCAGATCAAAATATTTCTTAAGTTCTCACGGGAGAATATTTCGGTGGGGTCTCAGTTTGATTTCATACAAGGGCCCTAAGCTTGCAAAGCAGCTAAGTTCTTCGGCATTCGTTGCTGTTATTTGCGCCTTTGCATGAAAATATTTTGAAACTAAGACGCTTCTAATATTTCCATAAACTTTTAATGCTAATTTTGAATCATGAATCATAAAGAAAAATTAGAAGAACTGCATAAGGAAGCATCGAAAAAGTTTGATGAATATGTAAAAGCCAAAGGTGAACTTGGAAAAGAACACGAGGAAAAAGTGCACAACGCAAAAACCGATTGGCAAAATGCATGGAGCAAACTCATGGAGGTTCTGATGGTCCTGGAAAACCTGGAGATATAATTCCGGTAAATAAATTCTTACCGGGTCTTACCTCATTATGCTTTACCCTTTTTCCATGTACCTATTGATGGCCGGTAGTCACTTTTAATCTCGTGGGTCGTTCTTCCATAATTTATTTAAGATTTCACAGATGCATATTTCCCGAGCTCTGCCCTGCAATATGACTGTAAAGTTTTAAACAGTGCATCGATATGTTCCATTCTTGTGTAAATGTTAACCGGGTTAATGCGGAACCAGGTTTTTTCCTTCATGATCGTAGTGGCAAACCAAAACTTTCCTTCACTTTCTATTTTTTCGGTTACTGTGAAATGAAGTTTCTTATTTTCTTCATTAGTAAGGTGAGGAGTTTTATAATGCAAACAAACTGCAGACATAACAGGTTCTGTTGCGGATTCAAAATTTGGATCGTTCACTGCTAACTCGTGGAGGTGTTTTGCATGCGCAATATTATTATCCACCCACTCTCCCATTTTTGTTTTGCCATAATGATGAAAGCTGACCCAAACTTTCAGGCTTCGAAAACGTTTTGATTGCTCAAAGCCATTTACATAAAACTGGTAACGTTCATTTTTTTGTTGCGACTGATCCGTAAGATAAGAAGGTTGCATACCAAATGAAATATTCAGGCGCTTATGATCTTTTACAAGTATCGCACCAGCATCCAGAGGAGCATAAAACCATTTATGCGGATCAATGGTCACCGAATCGGCAAGATTTAACCCTTTCAATGAACCCGTATATTTATTTGAAAGCAACATGCCACCGCCATAAGCGGCGTCGGCATGAAACCAGCAATTTTCTCTTTGGGCAATTTTAGAAAGTGATTCCAGGTCATCAACGGCACCTAAATTAGTTGTGCCGGCAAGACCGATAATACAAATAGGTCGCAAACCTTGATCTTTATCTTTTTTTATCGCTTCTTCCAGCAGATCGATTCTTACCTGGAACCTTTCGTTAGTTGGAATAGTTCTCAAGTTATTCCTCCCAATGCCCACGGCATCAGCCGCTTTATCCAATGATACATGTCTTTCCTCTGACACATAGGCTACCCAGCCTTGCCGCACGCCGTCATATTGTGCCACATCACCAGAGCTATAATCTCTTGCCAGTTTCAAACCGATAAAGTTTGCGGTCATGCCGCCACTGGTGATATTGCCGCCTGCTTTTTCATCATATCCGATCAGGTCATTCAGCCAGCGAATCACTCTCAGTTCAATTGCAGTTGCCGAAGGGCCGATTGAATAGGCGCCGATATTTTGATTTAGTGCAGATGCCAGGAACTCTGATAAAATACCGGCAGGATTGGGCGATGGCGTAATCAATCCCATATAGCCGGGATGATTCACATGGGTGCAATAAGGAATTAATTTTTCTTCTAACTGTTTTTGTATTTCAGCCAACGATTGCGGATCGTCAGGAATTTTTTCATCAAACAGATCATACAAAAAAGAAGGTTCAACGGGGTTGAATAACGGTCTGTCAGAAACAGTTTGAAGATAATCGGCAATATAATCTACAAGATTATGTCCGGCCGCTCTGAATTCATCATAATTCATTGACAAAGAAATTTGGAATTAAAAATCTGTATTTAAGTAACATTACAAGTTTCAAATTTACTTTAACCTTCCAGTTTTCAAATACCTAATTTCTCAGGTATGACTATTAATTTACCGTATGAAAAGACTTAGTTTTGTAATTTCATTTACAGAAAAACACTCCAATAGATTTTAACTAACCTTAGTAGAAGAGCAGTGATTTAAGAACCTAACCTTATTACCTTATTCGTCCGGTAAATGAAAATAGAATACAATAATTTATACACGCATTTCATTCTTACAACCTTACATCGGGTACCCCTCATTTCTGAAAAGCATGGGGAACGAATTGAAAAGTACATTACAGGCATTGTAAACAACAATGATTCGCATTTATATGCCATATACGCGAATCCGGAGCATATCCATTTTCTGGTATCGCGTTCTCCTAAACTATCGGAACAACGATTGGCTTCTATAGTTGCGGAAAGTTCCCAACTATTCATTAATCAAAACAAATTATGTAATGGCCAATTTATGTGGCAGGAATTTGCCTCCGCATTCTCCGTATCAAAGTCAGATGTTGACAGAGTTTGTAAATATATTCTTAACCAAAAGAAACACCATCGTAAAGTAAGTTTCCTAGAAGAATATGAGGAATTTATAAAGTTTTACCAGAAAACGTTGCAACCTTCAAAAAAATAATCAACTAAGATAATAAGGTTGAATGTTTCTATGGGCCAATTTCTCTACTAAGGTTAAAAGCATTTATCGACTGCAACGATCCCGAATGAATCACAACCTGAAAATCAGGGACAGATTAAATCTACAATTCACAATTTAATTGTGAAACTCCTGGCTTACATTAATGCAAGATCAACCCAGTTCATAAACCATCGATTTTAGTGTTGGGTAGATGGGGCAAATAACATGCCCTGAAAAGTACGCAACAAAATTATAGCAGAGATTTTTTTTGATACCAGCTTCAGTATTTCATAGCATCGTCAGTTGCGTCGCAATCCGTTCATCGTTCGGTAATTCTGCCCAGCTTTCTTATATTTCGCCGTTGTTGATATTCAAATAAAGAACCATTGCAAGTAAAAAAACTTCATACCAACAACCTAACCATTGCGAGTTTCCATAAATTCGTGTTGTTGGTGCAAAGTACTTGATTGAAAAGTTTGATTGTCGAACACCAACAACGGAGTAAGAAAAAATAATTTTGAATGTCAGGTTATCTGAACCCAAGTCTCCATAGGACTTCCTTTGTGTTCGTCGTGCTTCGTTGTGTTCTTAGTGTGCCATTTATTCAGCTCACAAAGTTCACGAACCTGCCGGTAGGCAGGGAAGACACAATGGGCACAAAGTAAATTGTATTTTTATCCTATCCTCATCAACACAATCCATCTGTCATTGAAAAAGTTCATCATCATTTTACCGCTTATCATAAATCTAAGATCTATGTCTCAAACAACCATCGAAGGCGAGTATTATTTCAAAAAAATGGAAATGGCTTCCGGTTTTAATTTTTCTAAAGATGGTACCTTTCAATTCTTTTATACCTATGGAGCTGTTGACCGTACCGCCACAGGAAGTTTTACAGTGGAAGGTGATACCTTAAAATTGAAAAGTGATAAAGAACCCGGAAAAGATTTTACCATCACCGATCAATCTAAGCAGGGAAATGGATACAGCATAACATTCAGGCATCAAAACAAATATTTATTAAAAAATATTGTTTGCATTTTCGTCGTTGATGGCAAAGGACAGGAAGCCTATTCCGACGAAAACGGAGAGGTGCATGCTGATCTTGCGAAATGTGATACTATTTATGTAGTTCATAATTTATACCCTGACATCCCGACTCTTGTGAAAGATGAAAAAAATGATAACAACCGGTTTACTCTTGAGCTCAAGCCTTCACTGGAGCAGGTTAGTTTTAAAGGGATCGATTTTATGATCATCGATAAAAAAACAATCAGTTGTCTGAATAATTATTTTATGGACGCGACTGATATTAAGTTCGTAAAGCAATGAGGTATGCGCGATCTCAGACAGACATTTCAGAGATAAATGAGCCGATATGGGGACATTAAAACATATTAATGCTGGAAACCTTTGCGTTGCTTATGAACAAAGCGGAAATATTGATGGAACCACCATTATACTTCTGCACGGATTTCCATACGACGTAAGAGCCTACGACGACGTAACAAAACATCTGTTGACTGAAAACTGCCGGGTAATCGTTCCATACTTACGGGGGTTCGGACCAACGAGATTTTTAGCTCCAGATAGTATCCGTTCTGGTCAGCAAGCTGCATTAGCCAATGACCTGGTTGCACTAATGGACGCGCTCTCTATACAAAAGGCAATTGTGGGTGGGTATGATTGGGGCGGGCGGGCTTGTTGCATTGTTTCTGCATTTTTTCCCGAACGAATTATTGGACTTGTATCAGTGGCGGGATATAACATTCAAAACATATCAAAATATTCAGAACCCGTTGCACCGGAAATTGAAATGCTAAATTGGTATCAATTCTACTTCCATAGCGAACGAGGCCGTCTGGGATTAACAAAATACCGGAAAGATCTGTGCAGGCTATTATGGCGCACCTGGTCTCCAACCTGGAAATTTGATGACGACAGTTTTGAGGCAACAGCAGGTTCATTCAACAATCCCGATTTTGTGGAAGTAGTAGTACATTCATACAGGCATCGATATGGATTGGCAAATGGCGACCCTAAATTTGAGACGATCGAACAGTTGCTGCAAAAGCAGCCAACAATAAAAGTGCCTGCCATAATATTAGATGCAGAAGCCGACGGTGTTGAACCGTTTTCGGGAACGGGTAAAGATGCCAGTTATTTTCAAGGCGGGTATGAAAGAAGAGTTGCTAAGGGAATCGGACATAATCTGCCTCAGGAGGCGCCTGCCGACTTTGCCCGGGCGGTTTTGACATTTGTCAGGTTATGACAGATTGCCTGCAACATACAGATCAAATTCCATAAACAGACCGTGTCACTGTAAATGTTAATTGTCATCAAATATGAAAGCGATAGGAAATACTCCGTTAATAAGATTGGAGCGATTGTCAGAACCCGGTTGCGCAGAAATATATGTAAAGTATGAAGGAGCCAATGCAACAGGCAGTATGAAGGATCGGATGGCTCTTTCGATGGTCGAAGGAGCTGAACGAAGAGGCCAGTTAAAACCCGGAGGAAGAGTAGTTGATTATACAGGCGGGAGTACAGGAAGTTCGCTCGCGATGGTATGCGCAACGAAAGGTTATAAAGCTCATTTTGTATCATCAGATGCTTTTGCAGAGGAGAAACTGCAAACCATGAAAGCATTCGGAGCCGGGCTTGAAATATTTCCAAGCGAGAATCGAAAGATAACAGCAAAGCTTATTGACTCGATGGTTGCAAGAGCAAAAGAGTTAAGCAGAGAACCCAATACTTTTTGGACCGACCAGTTCAACAACATTGATAACAGGAATGCCTATCACGATATGGCCAGAGAGATCATTGCGATTCTTGGGAAAGATATTGATGAGTTTATCATGGGAGTAGGTACAGGCGGAGCTTTTTCGGGGAATGCAGAAGTGTTGAAAAAAGAAATACCGGCAATACGCTGTATTGCTATTGAACCCTTGCATGTGCGTGCTCTTTCAGGAGGCGATATTTCAGGCTCTCACAAATTAGAAGGTATCGGTGCAGGGTTTGTTCCATCCATATGCAGGTTAGACCTGGCGGATGAAATCATAGCCGTATCGGATGAAGATGCGTATGCAACTGCAAGAAAACTGGCAGGAAAGGAAGGAATTTTTGGAGGAACTACTTCTGGTGCTAATGTGTGGGCAGCTATTCAGAGAGCAAGGATCATTGGAGCAGGGAAAAAAATAGTGACCATCATTGTAGATTCGGGATTAAAATATCTCAATGGAGATTTGTATAAATAATATTTTAACATCATCAGCTTCTGCAATTGTAAGATTGAATCATTATTTTTTTTGTATTCCTGGTGTTTCACCCTACGCGGAATATTCATTTTAGCTGCAAATAATTTTTTTGGTGTGCTTAGTTGACTGGTAAAATATACTGCATGTTCTCGACTTCCTTCCTGGGATGAGAAAACCTTACATTTGCGGCCAAATCTTTGACAATTAGATGAGGCGAACTATTAAATACTACCGAATTATTTGGCTTAGACACGATTTACCTGCCGGGCTTTCAGTTTTTTTTGTTGCACTTCCACTTTGTTTAGGTATTGCGTTGGCTTCAGGTGCGCCTCTTTATGCCGGGCTTTTATCGGGCATCATCGGCGGACTCGTGGTTGCAATGGTCAGTGGTTCACAACTTGCAGTATCGGGACCCGCGGCAGGTTTGACAACGTTGGTTTCAGCTTCCATTATTTCCCTTGGCGATTACAGGACTTTTCTTCTCGCAGTGATGGTTGCAGGTTTTTTTCAGCTTGTACTTGGAGTTTTAAAACTGGGAGCTGTTGCCAACTATTTTCCATCGTCGGTGATCAAAGGAATGTTGGCGGCGATTGGAATTCTTCTCATCTCAAAACAAATCCCGCTGGCCTTGGGTTACGATCAGCCCGACTTTTGGACAAGCGGTTTTCTGAAATTATTTTCAGCGAAAAATCTATCCGGGACCTTTAATAATTTTAACAATCACATTACGAGAGGTGCTGTACTTATCACCCTGGTTTCGCTGATCGTCTTAATTCTACTGCAACAACCATTTGCGAAAAAAATAAGGATCATCCCGGCACCATTGCTGGTTGTTATTATCGGCACCATCACAAACATTCTGTTCACAAATTCCGCTTCTGCTTTTTCATTAAAGAAAACCCAGCTAGTAAATATTCCTTCTAACGTTTTTGCAAATATTTCCCTTCCCGACCTTTCAAAAATATTCAGCAATACTGAAATCTGGAAAGATGGAATGATGATCGCGCTACTGGCAACTTTAGAAACTTTGCTATGCATTGAAGCAATTGATAAGCTGGATAAACGCAACCGAATTACTCCGGTAAACCGGGAATTGATTGCGCAAGGCGTTGGCAATATGACCTGCGGACTTTTAGGAGCCATACCAATAACAGCGGTTGTGGTAAGAGGAGCGGCTAATGTTGATGCAGGCGGACGAACGAAGCTTTCAGCATTTACTCACGGACTTTTTCTTTTTCTTGCTGTATTGTTTGTTCCTTTTCTTTTGAATAAGATTCCTTATGCAACGCTTTCGGCTATTTTGCTTGTAACAGGTTACAACCTGGCGAAGCCAAAACTGTTTCGCAATATGTGGAGCCTGAAGTGGAAACAATTTCTCCCGTTCATAATTACAATTATTGTGATTTTATCTACCGATTTGCTGGTTGGCGTATGTATCGGTTTGCTTCTTTCTATCTATTTTATCGTACAGAACAATTTCAAAGCAGAATATAAAATCACCACAACACAACGCTATGGAATAGAAACCGAGTATATCAAACTCAACAGCAATGTCACTTTTTTAAACAAAGTGAAATTGAGAAAAGTACTGGACGAAGTTCCGGAGTACTGTGTATTGACGATCGATGGCAGCGAATGTAATTTTATTGATTATGATATCCTGGAGATCATCAGCGAATACGAAAACAAAGCACACGACAGGCATATAGAATTGCACCTGGTGGGAATAGAAAAAGTGAATGTTACGGCCGTTCATTGATGGGAAAAGAGCAACTGGTTCCAATTATTTGCCATTGTATGGCCCGACATTGCCGTTTATAATTATTTTGTGAACATCATTTTTCTTTCATTTTATTTTTAGTGAAACGATCCCAAATGAAAAAAGGATCCCTTTTTTTCCTGGTCGCTTTTCTTTATACGCAACTGTATTCACAAACAGAAGGATTTGCTGAGAGCAAGGGTGTAAAAATTTATTATCGAACGTTTGGAACCGGAACTCCTATGCTCATCATCAATGGCGGACCCGGTTTGAATAGTGAGGGTTTTGCCGACCTTGCTAAAACTTTATCACTGCATAATGAAACTATTATTTATGATCAGCGCGGAACCGGGAAATCTGTTCTGCAAAGGATCGATTCTTCAACTGTAACTATGCAGATGATGGCAGAAGATATTGAAAACCTTCGAAAAAAATTAAACATAAAACAATGGATCGTATTGGGTCATTCATTTGGAGGAATGCTGGCTTCCTATTATGCCACAATTCATCCCGAGGCTATTATTTCAATGATCCTGTCTTCTTCAGGCGGCATTGACCTGGAACTTTTATCTTATGCCGGCGATGCTATCAATTCAAAACTGACAAAACAACAATCAGACTCAGTAAATTATTGGTCACAAAAGATCAATGAAGGCGATACGAGTTATTTTGCAAGATGGCAGATGGCGAAAGCATTGGCCAATGCCTATGTGTATGATAAAAAATTCACCCCGGTGATTGCTGCAAGACTTGCGCAAACCAATCAACAAATTAATAATCTGATATGGCAGGATCTGCAAAAGATAAAATTCAATTGTGCCCACAAGCTTTCCTCCTTCAACAAACCTGTATTGATCATCCAGGGCAGGGAAGATATAGTCGAAATAAAACTGGCAGAGAAGGCTCACAAGATTTTAAAGAGATCGACACTTGTTCTCGTGGATCATTCTGTTCATTACGGATGGCTTGACAACCCGGATTCATATCTTGGAGCGGTTGAAAAATTTGTTACGGAAAATTAATTGGGTACATTTAATCGACTTTTTAATATCAAAATTCATTTTATGAAAATCACTCTCTTGCTGATAGCTTTTTTTTCATTGTATGCCTGCAATACGAAGGTTTCAAATGAAACATCTGATCTGAAACCACCGGCAACGAAAAAAGGCTCTAAAACATTTACTGAATTCGGAAACAAAAGAGTTGATGATTATTACTGGCTTAGCGATTCAAAGGATTCTGCAGTGATCGATCATTTAAAAGAAGAAAATGCATACACAGAAGCGTACATGAAACATACG
>JBIOGV010000029.1:0-23278 GCA_044448365.1 Chitinophagales bacterium | reverse complement strand
GTTTCATTACTGTTAATGGAAAAAAAATTAGGAGGATTTCATTTTAACGATTCAAAGTACGGCGATGACGATCTCACTGTGGGCAGCATAAAACCTTACCAGCTTTTTTTGATTTTTAATGAGCTGGTTGAAGGAATGGATACAAGAAACATGAATCACTCAACCGACCTGGCCTGGATGATCGATGCTTCCCACAATATAAAAGATCCACTGGAAGATTTATTACAGTCTGTCGAGGCTATCATGATCACGTATGCGCAGGCATTGGTTGTCGACCGTGAGAAATTAACTAAAGCCCAAAACGGAAATGATGTGGTGGCGGCGCAGGAAATTCTTCAACAAGCGTTTCGTACAGATGTGAGATCGTTGGTGGGAGAGGCCCGGTTACGAAACGGTGGTGCGCTCGATCCATTACAAATGTATAGAAATGAAGAAATAAGAAACCACTTAATCAAAGAAAGAGGAAACGCTGCAGTTGCAACGGGACTATAAATTGTCTACAGAAAATGCCCCTTCCCGCAATATTGATACTTGATATTGGTAAGACAAACAAAAAAATGTTGTTGTTTGACGACCGATACAAATTGTTGCGGGAAGAATGCACCCAACTTCGTGAAACGGTTGATGAAGACGGCTTTCCCTGTGAGGATCTGAACGAATTAACAAGATGGACAGAACAAAAATTTTCAGAAATTTTATCGAATAAAGATTTTGAAATAAAGGCGATAAATTTTTCTGCTTATGGAGCCAGCTTTGTTCACCTGAATAAAGAGCTGAAACCGGTCACTCCCTTGTATAATTATCTAAAACCTTTCCCTGAAAATCTGAAGAAGCAGTTCTATAGTCAGTACGGCGGCGAGAGTTTGATAGCGAAGCAAACGGCTTCACCTGTATTGGGGTCTTTGAATTCGGGGATGCAGTTGTATCGGTTAAAATATGAAAAACCCGGAGTGTATGATCTGATAAAATATTCTTTGCATTTGCCTCAATACATAAGTTGTATTATTTCGAAAAAGCCGGCAACGGATATTTCAAGCGTTGGGTGCCATACAAATTTGTGGGATTTTGGGAAGGGGCAGTATCATGATTGGGTATTTAAAGAACAATTGGATCGGAAGCTGGCCCCGGTTTATAAAGGAGATAAGACATTTGGTACAGCGTATGGCAACAACGGATTACAATCGGGAATTGGTTTGCATGATTCCTCGGCGGCTCTGATTCCTTACCTCTTTTCTTTTCATGAACCATTTATTTTGATCTCTACAGGCACCTGGTGCATCAGCCTGAATCCTTTCAATCATGCAGAACTAACGAATGACGAATTAAGACAGGATTGTTTATGTTATCTTTCTTACGAAGGTAAACCTGTTAAGGCTTCAAGATTGTTTGCGGGCTATGAACATGAACAACAGGTGAAAAGAATCGCGGCACATTTCAACAAGGGAGTGATTAGTTTTCAAGCTGTCAGGTATAACCCTGAATCGGTTGACAAAGCGCAAAGAATCGGGAAAATCAAACAAATCCCTTTTTCTGAAATTGATTTGACTGAATTCAAAACCTATGAAGACGCTTATCACCGGTTAATGTATGGCATTATAAGGCAACAGATCAAATCAACGAATCTTGTATTGCAGGGAACGACTGTTAAGAGAATATTTGTTGACGGAGGTTTTGGAAAAAATCCAATTTATATGCAGTTGCTTGCCAAAAACCTGCCGGGTATAGAGGTTTATTCAGCAATGATCCCCCAGGCTTCTGCTTTGGGTGCAGCACTGGCTATTCATAAATCATGGAACAAACATCCCGTTCCTTCTGACCTGATCGAATTAAAATATTATGCTAATACGGAAACCAATTATTCAATATAACAAGGGGATAATGAAAAAATTTATTTTGCCTTTATTCTTAAACCTGGTTTGTCAATTTGTAATTGCACAGGTTCAGGTAACGGAGCTGCTTTGCGAAAACCTCAATAACCCAATTGGGATCGATGAACTTCAACCTCGATTTAGCTGGCAGCTTGTAAGTGATAAAAGAAACGTTAAGCAAACGGCCTATGAAATAAAAGTATGGAAGGGGAAGTCAATAGTTTGGGATACACGAAAAGAGATTTCTGATTCATCCGTTCATGTAACCTACAAAGGTGAACCACTTCGCGCAGGAGAAAAATATTTTTGGCAGGTAAGAGTTTGGGATAATAGCGGTAAGGAATCTGCATGGAGTCAACGCGGATTTTGGCAAATGGCTTTGCTGAGCGAAACTGATTGGAAAGCAAAATGGATACAAATCGGTTTTACGGAAGATTCCATTAATAGGCCAGGCACTTTATTCAGGAAAGAGTTTAAAATGTCTAAAAAAATCCGGTCTGCAACTGCTTACGTTACTGCTCACGGCATGTACGAAGCATGCATCAATGGAAAACGTGTGGGAGAAGCTTATTTAACTCCAGGTTGGACCAGTTACAACAAACGCTTGCAATATCAAACGTATGATGTATCAGATCTTTTGAATCAAGAAAATAATGCAATAGGTGTCACGATTGGGAATGGCTGGTATCGGGGTTATTTGGCCTGGGATGGCAATAAGGATGTATGGGGAAAAGATCTTGCATTGTTATTTCAATTGGACATTATCTATGATGATGGAAGTAAAGAGCAGATTGTATCTGACCGATCATGGAAATCTTCAACGGGGAGCATTCTTGCATCGGAAATATACAACGGTGAGATAATTGATGCAAGAAAGGAAAAAGCAGGATGGTGTAAACCAGGATTTAATGATACTGACTGGAGCGGTGTACTTACAAAAGATAATAACAAATCCATTCTTGTTGCCGCAGAAAATGAGCCTGTAAAAAAGCATGAAACATTTCAGCCGATAAAAATAATCACAACACCGAAAGGAGAGAAAGTGATTGATTTTGGTCAGAACCTTGTTGGCTGGATAATGGTAAAGGCAAAAGGAAATGCCGGTGACCAAATCACAATTTCACATGCAGAGGTCCTGGATAAAGAAGGAAATTTTTATACAGAGAATTTGCGTGCCGCAAAAGCGCAGGCGATCTATATTTTAAAGGGAGGTGCAGAAGAAAGTTTTGAACCACATTTTACTTTTTTTGGTTTTCGCTATATAAAAGTTGAAGGTTATCCGGGTGAATTAAAACCGGAAAATTTTACTGCTGTGGCTTTATATTCAAACATGCAGCCAACAGGAAGTTTCAGTTGCTCGGATCCTCTCATCAATCAATTACAGCATAATATCCAATGGGGACAAAAAGGAAATTTTCTGGATGTGCCGACTGATTGCCCTCAACGCGACGAACGTTTGGGATGGACCGGTGATGCGCAGGTTTTTTCAAGAACGGCGTCTTTCAACATGAACGTAAATAATTTTTTTGCAAAATGGTTAAAAGATGTTGCGGCCGATCAGTTTGAAAATGGAAGTGTTCCTTTTGTCATTCCAAATGTGCTTGGCCCTGGTGCGGGCGGTTCTACAGGCTGGGCAGATGTATGCACGATCATTCCCTGGAATATGTATCTCGCTTATGCTGATAAGAGAATTCTGGAACAACAGTACAGCAGTATGAGAGCATGGGTTGAGTATATGAAAGGCCAAAGCAAGAATAATCTTTGGAACACAGGTTTTCATTTTGGAGATTGGCTATTCTACCGGCCATTTGATGATAATGATGGACGTTCTGCCGTAACAGATAAATATTTGATCGCACAATGTTTTTATGCGCATTCAACACAATTGCTTATCAATGCGGCAAAAGTTCTTGGGAAAACTGATGATGTTGCAACCTATAGTGCATTGCTTCAAAAAATAAAAGACGCATTCTTAAAGGAATACCTCACACCCAATGGCAGGCTTGTTTCAAACACGCAAACAGCCTATGTGCTTGCATTAAATTTTGATATGCTTCCTGAATCACAAAGAGCAGAAGCAGCAAAGCGACTGGCAGATAATGTAAAGAGTTACGGCAATCATCTTACCACGGGTTTTTTGGGTACGCCTTATTTGTGCCATGTGCTTACACGTTTCGGATATGATTCTATTGCATACAAATTGTTATTACAGGATACCTATCCTTCCTGGCTTTATCCCGTGAAAATGGGTGCTACCACTATCTGGGAACGATGGGATGGAATAAAACCTGACAGCAGTTTTGAAACTCCTTCAATGAATTCTTTCAATCATTACTCCTATGGGGCTATCGGTGATTGGATGTACCGAGTGGTTGCCGGTATTGATACCTATTCCGACGATCCTGGGTATAAGCATATCAAAATCATGCCGCACACCGGTGGTGGTTTAACTTTTGCAAATGCCGATCTGAAAACTTATTATGGAAATATAAGCTCTCACTGGAAAATCGATAATGATAAACTTCAATTGGATGTTGAAATTCCTCCGAACACAAAGGGGGCTATATATATTCCGGGGGCCTCGGCTGAACTGGTTATGGAGAATAATGTTGCATTAAGTTCTGTAAGTGATATAAAGGTTAATGGAAAAGAAGGGAATTATATTGTCGTAGAGATCGGATCAGGAAAATATCATTTTGTTTCAACTATCAAATGAGTTTATTTCTCGTTTCTGTAAATCGACCCATCCTTCATTACCAGTTTTATTTTCCGGATATTTTTTATATCAACAGAAGGGTCACCGTCTACGGCAATGATGTCAGCAAACAAATCTTTCCTTATCCTGCCAATTTTGTCACTATAACCAAATACATCTGCATTTATCGAAGTAGAAGACCTTAAAACATCAATTGGTTTCATTCCATAGTCAACCATCATTTCCATTTCTCTTGCATTATCACCGTGAGTAAATACACCTACATCGCCACCCATACAAATTATAACACCGGCCTTTAAAGCCATTTGAAAAGTTTTTTTCTTGTTGGTTATTCTTTCGGGTTCGGGATCAATTCCTTTTTTCCAGCCAAGATATTGTTCAACGGCATCTCCTGCTGCAAGTGTGGGGCAAAGAGCAACCCCTTTTTCTTTCATCAGTTTAAAAACTTCTTCGTTTCCATAGTCACCGTGTTCAATGCATGATACACCTGCATTGATACCTCTCATCATTCCTTCAGCAGTAGTTGCATGAACTGTAACAAGGCGACCGCTGCTATTCGCAATTTTTACTGCGGCAGCAATTTCTTCAACACTAAATGTTGGCCTTGCTTCTCCATTCGGTCCGTTGCGATAGTCAGCATAGATCTTTATGACATCAGCCCCCTTGCTTATCTGTGTCCTCACTTCATTCATCATTTCGTCCGCATTACCAACTTCTGCCGCACCCTGTGGCAGTACAACATCGGGAGATTCTGATCTTGGGCCATAGGTTCCTTTGGCAACGATCGCTCTTGTGGCACAGATCATCCTTGGTCCTGGTATAACATTTTTTTCAATGGCTATTTTCAAGCCCACGTCATCATACATCGATCCTTCTGTTCCCAAATCACGTACAGTTGTGAAACCGGCCATCAGCGTGGCTTTTGCATGTTCAACTGCCCTGGCTATTCTTTCGGCTCTTGATTCTTTCAACACCTGGTCATCCCAACTCGTTTCATTATAGGGATGAAGAAATAAATGGGAATGTCCTTCAATCAGTCCGGGTAAAATGGTGCAGCCCTTTAATTCAATGATATCAGTACCCGTAGGTAATTTGAACTTCATATTACCAGCTTCTTCGATCTTGTTGCCTTTTACAAGCACAACCCAATCTGTATGCATTTCTTCGCCATCAAATACGCGATCAGGCTTTAATAAAATGTATTTATCCGGTTGTTGCGAATATATATTCCCGAAAAATAGAGTTGTAAATAAAAAAACGAAGATGCTTTTCATTATTAATAATTGACGTGATCAGTGATTCTGATTTAAAGATAGAATCTTTGTATTATAAATTTGTATTTTAGGGCACCTTAACGACTAACTTGTATGAAGAAATTTTCTTTTGCCTCACTCGTTTTAGTTCTGATTTATTCTGTCGCCCGTTCCAATGATATTGATGCAGCAAAAATGCTGGCAAAAAGAATTGCACCCGGCTATGCAGACAAAATTGTTTTCTCTGTTCTTTCGGCAGCAGGCAAGGATGAGTTTGAACTGAAATGGGATAATAATAAACTTATCATTAGCGGTAACAATGCTAATTCCATGTCGGTGGGATTAAATTATTATTTAAAATATTTTTGTCACACTTCTGTTTCCTGGTATAGCAGCGATAGAATCTTTCTTCCTTCAAAAATGCCGGCAGTTCTCCAGCCAATCCACCATGAAGCAAGGTGTGGAAGTCGGTTCATGCTCAATTATTGCACATTTGGTTATACCATGCCCTGGTGGACCTGGAAAGAATGGGAGCGATTTATAGATTGGATGGCGTTAAATGGAATCGATATGCCCCTGGCAATAACCGGTGAGGAATATGTATGGTATCAAGTCTGGAAAAAATTTGGGTTGACCGACCAGGAGATCAGGAGCTTTTTTACGGGACCTGCTTATTTACCCTGGCATCGCATGGCGAATATTGATCATTGGGAAGGACCGTTGCCATTATCATGGTTGACTGCCCAGGTAGAATTGCAAAAGAAAATAGTGAAGCGGGAAAGAGAATTGGATATGAAGCCCGTACTTCCTGCATTTGCCGGTCATGTTCCTGAATTATTAAAAACAAAATATCCAAATGCAAAAATCACATCATTGGGAGAATGGAGTGATTTTGATAAAGAATACCAGAGTTATTTTTTAGACCCTTTTGATTCCTTGTTTGTTCCCATTCAAAAAACTTTTTTAGAAGAGCAAACAAAATTATTTGGAACCGATCATATTTATGGAACCGATCCTTTTAATGAAGTTACACCACCCAGTTGGGAGCCGCATTATCTTGCCAATGTTGCCAAAGTAATTTATACATCCATGAATACTGTCGATGAAAAAGCGCAATGGTTACAGATGACCTGGATATTTTATTATAATAAAAACTGGACGAATGAGAGAATAAAAGCTTACCTCAGAGCAGTGCCGCAGGATAAATTGATTTTGCTTGATTATTTCTGTGATAATACGGAAGTATGGAAAACCACAGAATCATTTTATGGCCAGCCTTATTTATGGTGTTATCTTGGAAACTTCGGTGGCAATACGATGATGAGCGGAGATCTGAAAGAGGTGGAAACAAGAATGGAAAATACTTTTCTGAATGGCGGCAGTAATATGTGGGGTATTGGTTCTACTTTGGAAGGATTTGGAATTAATCCAATAGCCTATGAATATGTTTTTGAAAAAGCCTGGAGTGATGGTAAGGTGGATGTTGATCAGTGGGTGAGTGATTGGGCTGCACGCAGATATGGAAAGGCAGATGAGAATGTAATTAAGGCATGGAATATTTTATTAAATACGACTTATGCCGAACGGGCAGGTTTAGGCAGAGCGACGCTTACGAACTCCCGGCCGGTTTTCAAAGATTTTCAAAGCTGGACAACAAATCCAACAATCAAATATGATAATCGTGAACTGCTAAAAGCATGGAATTTACTGAATGAAGTAAAAGACCCCATTACCGATGTATATCAATTTGACCTGGTTAATGTGGTCAAACAAGTCCTGGGCAACTATTTCAAAAATGTTCGGGATGAATTTACTGGAGCTTATGAAAAAAAAGATATCCCGCTATTAACAGAGAAAGGGAATGAAATGATCAGCCTGATGAACGATATGGATACGGTTTTAGGTTCCAATAAAAATAGTTTGATCGGAAGTTGGATAATGGGCGCAATGACGCTGGGTGGCACACCGGCAGAAAAAAAATATTATGAGCAGGATGCAAAGAAAATTGTAACGGTTTGGGGAGAACCGGGAAGACACCTGGTTGATTATGCCAATCGCTCCTGGGCAGGCCTGATGAAAACTTATTATGGTGAAAGATGGAGAATGTTTATTACCGAAGTTATTGCGGATGTAAAAAATAATAAACCTTTTGAAGAAAAGGAATTTTCCGAAAGATTGAAAAATTTTGAAGAAAAATGGGCCGAAGGCAATGCGAAGTTTGCAACCAATCCAAAGGGAAATACCCTTGCAATAAGCAGGATGTTATATAAAAAATATGCGGCCCGGGTCGCAGAAACATCGAACCAGTAGGAGTATTCTTTTTTGCTCAATAATGTTATGAACGTACAAGTGAGTGACACCTGCCTACCGGCAGGCAGGCAACCGGAGCATCATAGTAGTAATGTAGTTTGGTACATAAAATTATTTATTTAACACATCACTCCAGTCGGGGTTTTTATCAAAGACTTTTTTTGCAAAGGGGCACCAGACTGTGATTTTTAGTTTATGCTGACGTGCATATTCAACAGCAGCTTGCACTAATTGGTAACCAACATTCTGCCCGCGCAGTTCATCATCAACATCAGTGTGTTCAATTACCATGTTGGTCGGAGAGGTCATGTGGTAGCTCATTTCAGCCTGCACCTCGCCATCATTCTCCGCATAAAATATTCCCCTATTATTCGTTTGTTTTCGCTGAATGAGCATGCTAAAGTTTAAAAAATATTTTTTTCTTATAAAGGAAATAACATAAACTCCATTCCAGCCCAAAGATGCACAATGATGCTATGATATTGCTGAGCATTGCGGGGGTATTTATAAATCCCATTAAGCCTTTGGCGATAGCGCTGATGTATTCATTGAACCATCTTGATCCAACGATCTCAAAAAACAAATAAATGAATAAAGAGTTCATTCCTACAATGGTCCAGAACTTTAAATAGTTTCTATGATTCAGAATGTCGATCCACCAATAACAAAAGGCAAGACCCAGCAAACACCATCCAAGAGATGCAAGTGTAAATGAAGATGTGGCTATTCGTTTAATG
Organism: Chitinophagales bacterium; assembly: GCA_044448365.1. Taxonomy (GTDB): domain Bacteria; phylum Bacteroidota; class Bacteroidia; order Chitinophagales; family Chitinophagaceae; genus VBAU01. The sequence goes on along the minus strand of JBIOGV010000029.1, from coordinate 14,394 downwards.
ATCGGTGTGATATGCGCGTAATCTAAACCGAAGCCGATGACCAGGCAGATAACGGCACACACCAGCATAGGAAGTAATTTATTTTTGGTATTGCTTAATAATAGTTTGCCGGTTAATGCTCCTGCAATTGTGTGCACTGCAGTCGGAATACAGTTAATAGCGACCCAACCTCCGGGATTTATTTTGTTCATTAAGATTGTGTCGATATAGTTTCCAAAATTATGCTGATCTGTGAATGGCTGATCGAAGCCCGGAACATTTGTAAAACGATACAGGATCTCTGTCAGCAGAAGCAAACCCAGGCATACTCCTATCTGCGCGGTTGTGCTCCAACGAAAAATCAAAAATGCGACAAGTGTTGTAAACGATAATTGTGTAAGGACATCCCAGAGTTCAAATGACAGGCCGTTTTTTCTTACCGCATAATCGAGTACGCCCCAAAAAAAGAGCCAGAAACAGCGTTTCAATATTTTTCTGAAGGATTGGTTCCATGAGACTCCGTTTGTCCATTGTTTATTTAGTGAATAGGCCATCGACACCCCGGCCATATACATGAAGCCGGGTTGAATAAGATCCCAGAAACGCAAACCGTTCCAAGGATGATGAAAGAACTCGAGAAAAAAATTATTCAATGCATTACCCTTTGTAGCATCAAATAGATGCTCATACAGACCTGTACTTTCAAGTGCCAGTAAGACCATGATAAAGCCACGCATGAAATCGAGAGACAGTAAGCGTTGAGAGATTTTTCTGTTTAAGATAGAATCTTGCGGGCCTGCAACAGCTGATTGCATAAGCAGTGAGTTTAGTATGTACAAAATATGGCTTATTATGACAGTCAGGAAATTTTTTTGTTGGTTTGAAATTGTATCTACATATTTGCATTATAATGAAGCAGCAATTAAATATTCTGTGGTGGCATACAAACATTTTAAGGGGTTTGTAATGTCATTACTGTATTGTAATAATATATTCAAGGCCCCGAAACGTTTCGGGGCTTTTTGTTTTCAGGATCATGATTTTTAAGATTTATCTGGATTATGAGGAAAATAGAAATTAATACTACTTGTAAAAGATTGCTGGCAGACGTTTATACACCTGTCGGGATTTATTTGCGGGTGAGAGATCGTTTCCGTGATACGATCCTGCTCGAAAGCACTGACCACCATGCCGCAGAAAACAGCTGGTCGTTCATTTGCATCAATGCGGTTGGAGGAATTGAAATTACTTCAACTAAAAGCGTTGAATTTAAATTACCAAAGCAAAACCCGGAAAAAGTAATTATCAAAAGCGTAACTGAAGTGCCCGATATGCTTTGGGATTTTATGCAAAGTTTTGTTATAACAAAGAGTGATTTTAAGGAAGCGAAATATGCGCAGGGATTATATGGTTATACAACTTATGATGCGGTACAATTCTTTGATACCGTCAAACTCAAGACTCAGGACTCACGACTCACGATCCCCTTGATGAGGTATCGATTATACCAGTATGTCATTGCCATTAATCACTTCAAAGACGAATTGTTTATTTGTGAAAATGTGATTGCCGGGTTGGAAAGTGAATCAGCCGTTGTGGAATCTTTGATAAAAAGTAAAGATGTTCCTGGCTATCCCTTCAAAGCAAAAGGAAAAGAAAACTCAAACATGACCGATCAGGATTATATGACGATGGTCGAAAAGGGGATCAAAAGTTGTCATCGTGGTGATGTTTTTCAAATTGTTTTAAGCAGAAAATTCGACCAGGCTTTTGTCGGCGATGAATTTAATGTGTACAGGGCTTTGCGAAATATCAATCCTTCACCTTATTTATTCTTTTTTGATTATGGTGATTATAAACTAATGGGCTCATCACCAGAGGCGCAATTGATCATTCAGAATGGAAAAGCTATTCTGCATCCAATTGCCGGAACTTTCAAAAGAAGCGGTGATGATGAGACCGACCAGCGGGAAACAGAGAGATTATTAAAAGATGCAAAAGAAAATGCCGAACATGTGATGCTGGTTGACCTTGCAAGAAATGATCTGAGCCGTTTATGCGATGAGGTAAAAGTATCACATTACAGGGAGGTGCAGTATTATTCGCACGTTATCCATTTGGTAAGTGAAGTAACAGGAAAAGTAAGACCAAAAAATAATCCGTTTGAATTATTGGCAAAAACTTTTCCTGCCGGAACATTGAGCGGTGCACCAAAATTCAAGGCCATGGAGCTGATCGATTCATATGAACCAACTGCGAGAAGTTATTACGGTGGGGGCATTGGCTTTATGGGCTTTGATGGAAGTTGCAATCATGCAATCATGATCAGAACATTTTTAAGTAAGAATAATACGTTGATCTACCAGGCAGGTGCGGGAATCGTTGCAGCAAGCAATCCGCAAAGTGAGTTGCAGGAAGTGAATAATAAATTAGGCGCGTTGAAGAAAGCGATTGAGATGGCGGAAACCATTTGAAGAATCAGAGAGATGGTCCAATTGTTTAATTGATTTAATTGTTATTCCTGGTTAACCATTGAACCATTAAACAATTAAACAATTCAACAATTTATCTGCAGAGATTAAAACAATGAAGATACTTGTATTTGATAATTACGATTCATTCACTTATAACCTGGTGCACCTGGTTGAAAAGATCCTGCACCAGAAAGTGGAAGTGCATCGTAACGACCAGATCCCTTTGGAAAAAGTAAAGGAGTATGATAAGATCATTTTATCACCGGGTCCGGGTATTCCGGAAGAAGCAGGATTGTTATTGCCTTTGATAAAAGAATATGCTTCTTCAAAATCTATACTTGGAGTGTGTTTAGGTCACCAGGCAATTGGTGAGGCATTCGGAGGAAAGCTGGTGAATTTGAGTACGGTGTTTCATGGAGTGGCAACACCAGTCAGAGTCGTCAGACGTGCGACGTCAGTCGTGAGCAATGACTCAAACTCGCGTTTCACGTCTCACGATTCACGAAATGATTTATTTAAAGATTTACCAGATGTTCTCGAAGTGGGTCGTTACCATAGCTGGATTGTTTCTGATGAAAATTTTCCAAAGGAGCTGGAAATAACAGCCAGAGATGAAAATAATTACATCATGGGTTTACAACATAAAACTTATGATGTGCAGGGGGTGCAGTTTCATCCGGAGAGTGTGTTGACGCCGCGAGGGGAAGATATTTTGAGAAACTGGTTAAGAGATTAGCCACTAAGACACGATGGCACAAAGTGGCACTAGGACTTTGTGAAACTTAGTGTCTTTGCGCCTTCGTGGCAAATAAAAACAAGATGAAAAAGATACTTCAAATATTATTTGAGCACAAGGTTCTTGACAGAGCTACTGCAAAAGATGTTTTAGTGAACATCGGTAAAGGCGTTTATAATGAACATGAGGTGACTGCCTTCATGACTGTTTATTTGATGCGGAGCATCACCATTGAAGAGTTACAGGGCTTCAGGGATGCATTGCTCGAACTTTGTGTACCGGTTGATCTGAATGGGTATGATGTGATCGATATTGTTGGTACTGGTGGAGATGGAAAAAATACCTTCAATATTTCAACACTTAGTTGTTTTATTGTCGCAGGTGCTGGCCAAAAGGTAGCTAAACATGGAAACTATGGAGCTTCCTCAATTAGTGGTGCGTCGAATGTAATGGAACAGGTGGGATATAAATTCAAAAATGACAAAGACAGACTGAAGAAAGAAGTAGATGAAGTGAACATTTGTTTCATGCATGCACCGATGTTCCATCCTGCATTAAAAACGGTGGGGCCGATCAGGAAAAATTTAGGAATGAGAACTTTTTTCAACATGCTTGGGCCGATGGTCAATCCTGCTTCTCCGAAATTTCAATTGGTTGGTGTATTTAGTTTAGAGATGGCGAGAATTTATAACTACCTGTTGCAGCAAACCGGAAGCGCTTTCACAATTATTCACAGCCTGGATGGCTATGATGAGATCTCTTTGACAAATGATACAAAAGTAATAACCAATGAAGGTGAAAAAATAATGACGCCGGAACAATTGGGAAAAAGAATGGTTGAGGCAACAGATATCCAGGGAGGAAGCAGTGTAGAAGAAGCAGCGAAAATATTTATGAAAATATTGAATGGGGAGGGCAGTTGGGCTCAGAATGCAGTCGTGTTAGCAAATGCTGCCATGGCCCTGCATTGCACAGGCAATTATAAAAATTATGATGAAGCCTATCATGCGGCTGTGGAAAGTTTGGAAAGTGGAAAAGCGAAAGCGGCATTAAAGAAGTTAATTGCGATTCAATAAGGAATAACCCCGGTGAATACCCCCGGTCTTTAGATCGGGGAATAAAAAATAAATACAAAATTGGCTTTAACCAGATGAATATTTTAGAACAAATAATAGAGTATAAGAAAATTGAAGTAGCGGAACATAAAAAAAACACCCCGGTTTCTGCCTTAAGAGATTTTGATTTTTTTGAAACTGAATGTGAATCATTAAAAGAGAGTTTATTGTACAAGGACGGCACCGGAATTATTGCAGAGTTCAAACGCAGATCTCCATCAAAAGGAATTATTAACGATGCAGTTGAAATTTTTGGTGTGTTGGATGCGTATGATATGAAAGGTGCGTCGGGAATTTCTATACTTACTGATGAAAAGTATTTCGGAGGCACTCTTGATGACATTTATGATCATCGTGCGGGCCTGTTCACACCCGTGTTAAGAAAAGATTTTATTATTGATGAATACCAAATCCTGGAATCAAAAGCAATTGGAGCGGATGTAATATTATTGATAGCTGCCTGCTTACCACCAGCTGAAGTAAAACGATTGGCGGGTTTTGCAAAGAATTTAGGACTTGAAGTATTGCTTGAACTGCATGATGAAAAGGAATTGGAACATATTTGTGATGAAACAGAACTGGTAGGAATAAACAACCGAAACCTCAAAACTTTTGAAGTAAATATTGAGCACAGTTTAAGGATGGCAGAAAAAACTCCAAAAAATAAAATAAAAATTGCTGAGAGTGGAATTCATTCAGTCGAAGATGTTGTTTTGTTCAGAGAAAATGGATTCAAAGGATTTCTGATTGGGGAGCTTTTTATGAAAGAGGCAGACCCCGGGATTGCTTTTGCCAAATTTATATATGACTTGCCGAAGGCTTAAGCCTTCGGAATAAAAAAAATAACAATGGCAATTCGCATCAAAGTTTGTGGTGTTACCATGCCTGTGCAATTGGAGGCATTTGATGAAATGGGAGTTGATCTGGCCGGGTTTATTTTTTATCCGAGGTCGTCCAGGTATATGGCTGATAAAATTCCGGCTGAGTATCTGCGAAGATTCAAAGGAAAAATTGCCAAGGTGGGTGTGTTTGTAAATACGCCTTATGAGGAGCTGATGCGAACGGTTGAAGATTATCGTCTGGATATGGTGCAGTTGCATGGTGATGAAATTCCGAGGTATTGCGAACAGGTGGCCAATTATATTACGGTCATTAAAGCCTTCCGTCTTTCGGATAATGATCCTATTGACTGGATGGCGAAACCCTATGATGAAGCCTGCGACATGTATATGTTTGATACATTAGGCGCCGGTTACGGCGGCACGGGAAAAAAATTTGACTGGAATGTGCTGAAAAACTCCGCCATTGATAAATTGTTTTTTCTGAGTGGTGGCATTGAACCCGGTGATGAAGAAAAGCTAAATGAATTTGCAAATGAAGCCATCGCAAAAAAATTATTTGCTATTGACATTAACAGTAAGTTTGAAAAAAGCCCGGGAGTGAAGGATCTTGATAAGGTGAGAACGTTTTGTCAGAACCTGGATTTGGGAAGATTTAAAGCGGATTATTAGGAAAATCGGAATCTGATAAATCTGATGATCCACCCAAATCATGATTCAGGCAATAAAGTAAAAGAATATAACCGAACCAGCATGAATATTAAAGTTTGTGGAATAACACAATTAAAGCAATTGGAGCATCTTGACGCCATTGATATTGATTTTGCGGGATTGAATTTTTATAAAGAGTCGCCGAGGTATGTTGTCGGCAAAATTTCAAGCGAGGATGTCAGGGATGGGGATTTTGATATTAAAAAAGTGGGTGTGTTTGTAAATGAAAGTCTTGAAAAAATAATGAAGACTGTTGAAGAATATGGACTTGACATTGTGCAACTGCATGGAGAAGAAACTCCTGAGTTTTGCAGACGATTATCAGAAGAAATCGAAGTGATCAAAACATTTCGCGTAAATAATGATACAAAAAGCATTGAAGAACTGATAGCAAAATATGATGATGCCTGTGACTATTATTTGTTTGACACGGGAGGTTACTCCTCCCCTTTAGGGGGAGGTTGGGAGGGGGCTTTGGGTGGCACGGGAGTTCAGTTTGATTGGAAATTACTCAACGACAGCAGAATTGAAAAACCATTTTTCCTGGCCGGGGGAATCGGCCTGCCGGATGTTGTAAAAGTGAAAATGTTTGATCACCCCGACTTTTTTGCAGTGGACATCAACAGCAAATTTGAAATCAGCCCCGGAGAGAAAGATCTGGATTTAGTAAAAATGTTTGCGCAGGTGTTGAGGAATTAGAATGATGAGTTATGAGTCTCTGTGTCTTTTAGTGGACTCTCTTATCTGTGGTAAAAAAATAAATTGAACCACGGAGGCACAAAGAAGAAATCCAGAGAAACACGGAGAGTTACCAAAGAGAACCACAAAGGCGCAAAGACACGAACCTGCCTGCCGGTAGGAAGGGGGGCACACAAAGTCTTAGTGTTACTTCGTGTCTTGGTGACTTAGTGGTTTATATTCTTGAATGAAATGATAAAATAATTTTGCGTGCCGTAGGTGAGCATAATGATAAATAGCTCCGATAGGAGCACCGTGTTTATAGAAAAATGAAATTATGAATTCCAGCGCCTTAGGTGCCTTTAATAGTAGTTCAAAAGCATGGTACATAAAAAATGAAAAAAGAAAACACATACACCTCGCCAAACTCACAAGGTTATTACGGAAAATTTGGCGGAGCCTATATTCCGGAAATGCTTCATCGTAATGTAGAAGAGCTGCGAACGAAATACATTGACATTATTTACGAGGAAGGTTTTCAGAAAGAGTTTCGGGAATTGCTGAAAGATTATGCGGGCCGTCCAACGCCACTATATTTTGCAAAGCGGCTGAGTGAAAAGTATGGAACGAAGATTTTTCTAAAGCGCGAAGATCTTTGTCATACCGGCGCACATAAGATCAATAATACCATTGGGCAGATCCTGCTGGCGCAGCGGCTGGGCAAGAAAAGAATCATTGCGGAAACAGGCGCCGGTCAGCATGGTGTGGCGACGGCAACTGTGTGTGCATTGAAAGGTGTGGAGTGCATTGTGTACATGGGTGAAAAAGATATTGAACGTCAGGCGCCGAATGTGGCGAGAATGAAAATGCTTGGTGCTACCGTGGTACCGGCAGTGAGCGGAAGTAGAACGCTGAAAGATGCTACCAATGAAGCGATCCGCGACTGGATCAACAATCCGAACGATACTCATTATATAATTGGTAGCGTGGTAGGTCCGCATCCTTATCCTGATATGGTGACGCGTTTTCAATCAGTGATCAGTGAAGAGATCCGCTGGCAGTTGAAAGAAAAGCTGGGAACGCATCAGGCCGCTCAAAATGAAATGAATGCGGAGACGCATCAGGCCGCTTCAAGCGGCCAGATGCATTTGCCGACTCATGTGATTGCCTGCGTGGGCGGCGGCAGCAATGCAGCCGGAGCATTTTATCATTTTTTAGATGAACCTTCGGTGCAATTGATCGCTGTGGAAGCCGCGGGCCTTGGTATTGACAGTGGCTATAGTGCTGCAACGACTGCCTTGGGAAAACCAGGAATTCTGCATGGAAGCAAAAGCCTTGTGATGCAAACAGAAGATGGGCAGGTGGTAGAGCCACACAGCATTTCAGCTGGTTTGGATTACCCTGGCATTGGTCCATTACACGCTTATTTATTTGAAAGTGGTCGCGCAAAATTTTTAAACGTGACAGATGAGGAAGCTCTTGCTGCTGCCTTTGAACTCGCAAAGCTGGAAGGAATTATTCCCGCGTTGGAGAGTGCGCATGCATTGGCGAGCCTATCCCTCTTATCCCTTTCCGAAGGAAAAGGAGGCCGGACAATGGATAATAAATTCAACAATAATGCTAACAATTCATCTTTGAATATAACTGAACAAATGAAGTTTACTAAGGATTCGGTTGTTGTGATTTGTTTGAGTGGAAGAGGAGATAAGGATCTGGCGGCGTATATGAACAAAATGGAAGCTTAACCTCATCCTCATCCCTTCTCCTTAAGGAGAAGGAGGCCAGGCTTTAGGAAAAAATTGAACAGCAGTACTAACAAATCTGTTATAAATAAATGGATAGCTATAACGATAACCTGCATAAAAAATCTACTCCAGTTTTGTATGAGTATGCAAAGCAAATGAGAGAAAATGCTACAAAAGCTGAGGAAATATTATGGCAGCGATTGAGAAATAAACAGATTAATGGATTAAAATTCAGAAGACAACATCCGATTGATAAATTTATTACGGATTTTTATTGTCATGAAAAGAAACTGGTGATTGAACTGGATGGAAATATTCATAAACAGGATGAGCAAAGTGATTTGGATAAGGGGAGAACGGAAACTTTAAATGAATTTGGAATTAATGTTTTGAGATTCAATAATGAAGAAATATTGAATGATATTAAAAACGTGATTTTACAGATAATTAAAACGACTGTCGAAAGTTGATGATATAAAAACAAAAAAATGATATGTTACTACAAAAGTTAAATAGAAATACGGAAGTTGGATCTCCCTCTCCTCAAGGAGAGGGATTAAGGGTGAGGTACAAAAGAGCAGTAATGATATTTTTATTACCGGTCATTTTTTCCTGCAACCGCAAACCCTTCGTCGAGCACAAGCTGAAGTTTGAAAAGATCTCAGATAATTGTCAAAACCTGCAGTCTTCATTCCGCGTTGTCTCCAATATAGCAGGAGAAAGATATGAGTTTGAGAAATGTCTCGGCGCAAACTTTACAAACGATATGATGAAAGTATCAAGACACGGAGATACAGTATTGGTGCAATTTCAAAAACCATCAGCACAGAAATTTTTGTATAAAATAACTCTTGATATTGACAGTTATCCAAGATATAATTTTATTACTGTTGATGATGAAACATTTATTGTTGCCAGCTCGAAAGACTAAATATGAATCGCATAGAAAAACTTTTTCAAAATCCCCCTTTAGGGGATAGGGGCATATTGAGCATTTACTGCACAGCGGGTTTTCCTCAATTAGAAAATACATTGACTGTAATGAATGCATTGGAGGAAAATGGAGCGGATATGATCGAACTGGGAATGCCGTATAGTGATCCGTTAGCTGATGGACCGGTGATACAACATAGCAGCACAATTGCATTAAAAAACGGAATGACGATAAAAAAACTTTTTGAACAGTTGAAAGACTTTCGCAGAAGTCCTGCTGATGGCGGGATTGGGGAGGCCATCCCTGTTTTATTAATGGGCTATATGAACCCAATCCTGCAATATGGGTTTGAAAAATTTTGTTCAGATGCTGCAAGAGTTGGTATTGATGGATTGATTCTTCCTGACTTACCGGAATATGAATATGAAACCGAATATGGGGCTTTTATAAAGAAATATGGATTGGATTTTGTTTTCCTGGTAACTCCTGAGACGTCTGAAGAAAGAGTCAGAAAACTTGATGAGTTAAGTAAAGGCTTTTTATATGCAGTGTCTTCCTCTTCCACAACCGGAAAGGATAAAAATATGACAGATGTAAAGGCTTACTTGCAGAGAATTAAAAATTTAAAATTAAAAAACCCTGTACTGGTTGGTTTTGGTATCAAGGACAAGCAAACATTTAACACAGCTTGTGAAAACGCAAATGGGGCAATTATCGGCACGGCCTTTATCAAGGCATTGGAAAAAAGTACTACTATAAAAGATACAACCAAGAATTTTTTAAACGAAATAATTTTCCCTTAATCCGTTTTAAATCCCGTAAATCGTGCTTCTTATTATAAAATACAACGCCGGCAATATCCAATCCGTTCTTTTCGCGCTGGAGAGAATAGGAATACAGGCAGAAGTATCGGATGACATTGAAAAGATCCGATCGGCAGATAAAGTTATTTTTCCGGGAGTAGGTGAAGCCAGCACTGCGATGAATTATTTAAAGGAAAGGGGCCTTGATGCTGTGATCAAAAATTTAAAACAACCGGTGCTTGGAATCTGTTTGGGTATGCAGTTGATGTGTAACTATTCGGAGGAAAACGCGACTGATTGTTTGGGAATATTTGATGAAGAAGTAAAAAAGTTCAGGGTTCAGAATTCTGAGTTCAAAGTACCACAGATCGGATGGAATAGTATTTATGATTTAAAAACCGATCTGTTCAAGGATGTGAAGGAAACCAGTTATTGTTATTTTGTTCATGGCTATTATGCTTCAATTGGTAAGCACACAATAGCTACAACAAATTATATTCGCCCTTACAGTTCTGCATTAAAGAAAGATAATTTTTACGGAGTGCAGTTTCATCCGGAAAAGAGCGCGGAAGCAGGAGAACAGATATTGAAAAACTTTGCCATAAATCTTTAAAAGGTGAATTATCACTTAAAAATATGGACGAGCAGTTAGATAAAACTCCATCAGGACAAAAGCCTCCTCCTCAGGCGGATTGGGGGTTTATCATCCCGGCAATTGACATCATTGATGGTCAATGTGTGCGATTAGAGCAAGGCAATTATGAAAAAGTCACCCTGTATCATAAAGAGCCATTGGAAGTCGCTAAGAAATTTGAAAATGCAGGATTAAAACGGCTTCACCTGGTTGATCTTGATGGAGCGAAAGCCGGTGCCATAAGAAATTGGAAAGTATTGGAAACAATAGCCGGTAAAACCTCACTGATCATTGATTTTGGCGGAGGGATAAAAACTGAGAAGGATGTTGAAATTGTTTTCAACTCAGGTGCCCTGTTAGCAACGATTGGAAGTATTGCAGTAAAGAATGAAGAAGAATTTGTAAAATGGTTGTTGAAATTTGGGGCGGATCATTTCTTTTTGGGCGCCGATGTAAAAAATGAAAAAATCACTGTTAGTGGCTGGTTGGAAGAAACTGAGATTTGGGTTTACGATTTTATCCGGAAATATATTGACTATGGTGTAGAGCAGATCTTTTGCACCGATGTCAGTAAAGATGGAAAATTGGAAGGCCCTGCTATTGATCTTTATAAGAATATTATTTCAAAATTTCCGGATTTGTTTTTTATAGCAAGTGGCGGAGTCGGTTCTGTAAAAAATTTAGAAGAGTTAAGAGAAATTGGTTGCAAAGGAGCGATTGTCGGGAAGGCGATCTATGAAGAAAAGATTGCGCTTTCTCAATTACAGAAATTAAATCTTAACGCTGCTTAGAGTCTTTGTGACTTCGCGGCAATAGCCACTAAGACTCAAAGACACAAAGAATCACAAAGAATGCTTACAAAGAGAATCATACCATGTCTTGACATCAAAGATGGGCGTACTGTGAAGGGGACTAATTTTGTGAATCTTCGTGATGCCGGCGATCCTGTTGAATTGGGAGCATTTTATGCTCAGCAAGGCGCTGATGAATTGGTGTTTCTTGATATTACTGCGACAATTGAAAAAAGAAAAACGTTGAGTGCATTAGTTAATCGGATTGCTCATCATATCAATATTCCTTTTACCGTTGGAGGCGGAATCAGCAGTGTTGAAGATGTAAGCATACTGCTCCAAAATGGTGCGGATAAAATTTCTGTGAACACTTCTGCATTTAAAAACCCTCAATTGATTCATGACCTGGCCAATGAATTCGGAAGTCAGTGTATTGTATTGGCAATTGATGCAAAACAGGAAGAGGATGGCGAATGGTATGTGTACTTAAATGGAGGCAGGACAAAGACGGACAGGCTTTGTTTTGACTGGGCAAAGCACGGAGTGATGTTGGGAGCAGGAGAAATTCTCCTCACCTCCATGAATCATGATGGAACGAAACAGGGGTTCGCTATTGAGCTGACAAAACAATTATCAGAAAATCTGCCTGTACCTGTAATTGCATCTGGCGGCGGAGGAACGATGCAGCATTTTGAAGAGATATTTAAAAATGGTCATGCAGACGCAGCCCTCGCAGCAAGCATATTTCATTTTAGAGAAGTGGCAATTCCTGATTTGAAGCGATATTTGTGGGAGAAGAAGATAGAAGTCAGAATGTGATTTTACGCAAAGACGCAAGGAAAAATACAAAAAACGAAATGTCTCTTTGAGTCTTGGCAAATCTTAGCGACTTTGCCTGAAAATAAGAAGTTGATTAGCGATAAGAACGTTGAAGTGTGCGACGCAACGAAAGCTAAATAGAATTCCTAAAGCCGGCGACATAAATAATGAAAATTGATTTTCAAAAATATTCAGACGGATTAGTCCCGGCCATCATCCAGGATCATAAGACCCAAAAAGTACTGATGCTTGGTTTTATGAACGAAGAAGCCTTACAAAAGACAATGAAAGAGGGCAAGGTGACGTTTTATAGCAGGAGTAAAAAAAGGCTTTGGACAAAAGGTGAGGAGAGCGGGAATTTTTTGCTTTTGAAGGAAGTAATGAGTGATTGCGACGATGATGCCTTGCTGATAAAGGCAGAACCGACCGGACCTGTTTGTCATACCGGCGCTGATACCTGCTGGAGCGAAAAAAATCATGAAGAAGATTTTTTAAGCTACCTGGAACATATTATTGAGATAAGAAAGACCAGCGAAGACGAGAGGTCATATGTCAGAAGACTATTTCAATCAGGCATCAATAAAATCGCCCAAAAGGTAGGAGAGGAAGCCGTGGAGCTGGTAATTGAGGCCAAAGATGTTAATGATGACTTATTTTTAAACGAGGCTTCCGATCTTCTTTTTCATTTTTTAATTTTGCTCCAGGCCAGGGGTTATAAACTGGATGATGTGACACGCATTTTAAAAGAAAGACATCATAAAAAATAGTATGCAACGATTCTTTTTGCTTTTGTTTTTAGTACCATTATTTTCTTCTGCTCAGAAAGCCGGCTATGAAATCAACGGTTCTGTGACTGGTTTTTCGGACGGGACCGATGTGAAAATTGTAAATGGCAATGATAATAGTGATATGGCTTCCGGTAAAATTACCAGCGGAAAATTTACAATCATAGGTTCTGTTGATGAGCCAATACTTTGCAAATTGACTATTGGCACCGAGGCCCCTCAATATATTTATTTAGAGAATAAAAAGATAACAGTTACAGGAAGCAAAGCCAATATTCAGCATCTGAAAATAACCGGTTCTGCCACCCACATTGATTTCATGAAATTTCAACAGGTTTTTAACCCGCTCATTGCTTCCCTGAACACCACGGTAACCGCTATTAACAAAGCCACTCAAAGACAACAGTATGATGTTTTGATAAAAGTTTATGATTCTACGAGGGCCGTGATTCAAAAACGAATCGATGAATTTATTGCTTCCAGGCCAAAATCGGTTGTATCGCCGTTCATGCTCTTTGTTACGGCTGATATCTATGACGATCCAGTATTGCTGGAAAAAAGATATAATGCTCTTGATACTTCTTTAAAAAATTATGCGATCAGTAAGAATCTGTACTCTTACATCCAATATAATAAAATAGGGGCTATCGGAACAACAGCCCTTGATTTTACGCAGCCGGATACAACTGGTACCCCGGTAACTCTTTCCTCTTTCCGGGGAAAATATGTGCTGGTTGATTTTTGGGCAAGCTGGTGCGGACCCTGTCGTGCTGAAAATCCAAACGTAGTTGAAAATTTCAAAGAATTCAAACAAAAAAATTTTACTGTTCTTGGTGTGTCACTTGACCGGCCCGGAGGAAAAGATAACTGGCTTGGGGCGATCCATAAAGACAACCTTACATGGACACATGTAAGTGATCTTCAATTCTGGAATAATGCAGCCGCACAATTATATCGTGTAAATAGTATTCCTTTCAACATGCTTATTGATCCTATGGGAAAGATCATCGCCAAAAATCTTCGTGGCGATTTGCTGCACTCAAAACTTTGCGAAGTGCTTGGATGTAATTAAATGAGTGATGAGTGAACTATTCTGTGACTAGCTTATGCCCGCTATTAAACTTAAAAAAATGTCTCACAGGGCAGAGACATCTTTCATTCTCAATTATTAATTATTAATTTTTTCTGAGGATGAGGTAAGACCCGTTTACAAAATATTTTAACAACCGTTTTTTTTGGATGTATACTATAACCCCTATTTTTAGACAATGAAATATAGTCTTATACTTTTGATCATGCTTCCAGGTATTGTGCAGGGTCAGAATTGTAATCTCAAATCAACTAAAGACCC
>JBIOGV010000028.1:0-23339 GCA_044448365.1 Chitinophagales bacterium | reverse complement strand
GTGGAATTAGACCAAAGAGATTCATTCAATGAATATCACATTGCTTTTGCAGAGGTAGAAACAACTTTTCTACAAAGTAAAAAAACGGGGCGTTGGTGGATGCAATTGCCTAATAAAAGCTTTATTGCCTGCAGCTACAAAGATTATTTGCTGGCAAGCAGCAATGAAATTCCTGAAAGATGGCTGAGGGCACAGGAAAGAGAATAGTGAATAATTAGTAATTATTAATTAATAATTATTTGAAAACAATTATTAAGACTGGTATTTGTTCTTACGGCATGAGTGGAAAATTATTTCACGCGCCTTTTATACAAAATCACCCGGGCTATGAATTGACCGCTATTGTTGAACGACATAATATTGATTCACGGGAAAGATATCCGGACTCAAAGATCTATCGCTCCATTGATGAGCTGCTCGCTGATGAATCCATACAACTTATCATCGTAAACACACCCACTCATTTACATTTTGAAAATGCAAAAGCTGCATTGATGGCCGGCAAAAACATTGTAGTAGAAAAACCATTCGCCGCTTCAGTAAAACAGGCTGAAGAGATTACTGAATTGGCAAAAGAAAAAAATGCATTTATAAGCATTTACCAGAACCGGCGTTATGACGGAGATTATCATGCAATAAAAGATGTCATTGAAAAAAATCTCCTGGGCGAATTAAGAGAGGTGGAGATACATTATGATCGTTACCGGCCCGCAGGCGCCGGCAAGCAACATAAAGAAGGTGATCTGCCTGGTGCCGGGATCATTTATGATCTGGGTCCTCATCTTATCGACCAGGCATTACAATTATTTGGCTGGCCCCGGGCGATCTCGGGTGATGTTTGGAAAATGCGGGATGATGTAATCGCGAACGATTATTTTGAAATGCTGTTGTATTATCCGAAAATGAGAGTGAGATTGAAAGCAACCTGCATTGCACGCGAAGCATTGCCATCCTATATTTTACACGGAATGAAAGGAAGTTTTATTCAACAACGTTCCGACCTGCAGGAGATACAGTTGAACGCAGGTGCTATTCCTTCGCTTAAAAGCTGGTGTCCGACGCCCGCTTCGCCGGATGGGTTATTGCATACAGAAATAAATGGCGAGGTGATGCGAAAAGAACTTACTTCCACTCCCGGGAACTACATGTATTATTATGACGATGTATATAAAGCACTAACCGGAAAAGTTCCGAACCCGGTCCCGCCAGAAGATGGAATTAAAACAATTAAGATCATTGAAGCAGCCCTGAAGAGTTCCACAGAAGGAAGAGTTGTTTATCTCAATTAAGAATTAAGAATGAAAAACATTCTGATTTCCCTGAAGCAATTATTCATTATTCATTATTCATTATTCATTTTTGTCTCCTGCAGTATTCAAAAACAAATCTCAAGGTCAGCTAAATTAATTTTAAAGGACTCTACGCTTTCGACTGCCCATGTCGGTGTCAGCATTTTTGAACCGGCTGCAAATAAATATTGGTACAACTACCAGGGCGATCATTATTTTGTTCCGGCCAGCAATACAAAAATTCCAACCTGTTATGCGGCGATGAAATATCTGGGAGATAGTTTGGTGGGAATTCGAAAAGCCGAGAACGATTCTGTGATCTTTTTTCTCCCCAGTGGAGATCCGACCCTGCTTCATCCGGATTTCAAAAGACAGCCCGTGATAGATTATCTGCAAAGGGCAATTAAAATAATTTACACTACAGATATCAAATGGAAAGAAGAAGCTTTAGGCTCAGGATGGGCATGGAATGATTACAATGATGATTATATGGCAGAAAGAAGCTCATTGCCTGTTTATGGCAATCTTATAAAATGGATACAGGAAAAAACCGGTGATGAGCCAGCAGTAATTTTTTCTATTCCTGAAGTGAACTGGGAAGTAGATTTCGACACTGCAAAGGCTAATAGTTTCTTTGTGGAAAGAAGCATTGATAAAAATAATTATGAAATAACAGAGGGAAATGAAAAATTAAAAGAACAATCTGTTCCGTTTTCCACGAATGGAATAAAAACAGCACTCGAATTATTGTCCGATACGATTCATAAATCTATTAACCTGGTCACTCCGGAAATATTTCAAAGCAACTTTTTGCATGGAACTACTCCAATAAGTTTGATCCACTCCCAACCCACCGACTCAGTTCTTAAACCGATGATGCATCGCAGTGATAATTTCTTTGCAGAACAAAGCTTGTTGATGGTAAGTAATGAATTGCTCGGAGTGATGAATGATGAAAGGATCATTGATACTTTACTGAAGACAGATCTTAAAGACCTGCCTCAAAAGCCAAGATGGGTGGATGGTTCAGGTCTTAGCCGGTATAATTTATTCAGCCCACAGGATCTTGTCTTCATTTTAAACAAAATGAAGAACGATTTTGGAATGGAAAGAATTAAAAATATTTTCCCTACGGGCAATGAAGGAACTTTAAGCAAATATTACGTACCGGAGTCAGGATCTATTTTTGCAAAAACAGGATCGCTTTCAGGAGTTGTTTCGATCAGTGGTTTTTTATATACCAAAAAAAATAAGTTGCTGATC
The DNA here is from genome assembly GCA_044448365.1 of Chitinophagales bacterium. GTDB lineage: Bacteria > Bacteroidota > Bacteroidia > Chitinophagales > Chitinophagaceae > VBAU01. The sequence goes on along the minus strand of JBIOGV010000028.1, from coordinate 20,787 downwards.
TTTTCGGTACTGGTGAACAATCATAATGGATCTGCAACAGATGTAAGAAGAGCTGTAGAAAAATTTATTGAAGGGGTAAGAAATAAGCTCTGAACTTAATAAGCTACGTCCAAAATATGTTAGCTTCCCGTCGTGTTCGTTGTGCCCCGATAGTTATCGGGACTTTGTGCACTTTGTGTCCTGTATTTTGGTCACAATACACAACGAATTACACGAAGTCCACTAAGATTGTTATAAATATTGTGCAGAAACGAGATATTTCCAGTCATAATTTTCTTTTTCGTACGCTGCAGAAGGTTTGATCTTTTTATTCATTACTCCAGGTCTCAGGATCTTTTCATGGACCAACTTCTTCTTGGCCTCGTGGATCATTTCCTGTACGGCCGGCAATTGCATCCATGCGAGTTGTGGAGGTTCGAGACCGATCTTATCCTGTCTCCACACTATTGATGAAGACAGGTCATTTTCCATTGCTTTCCGTAAGATCCATTTCGTCCAGCCCTGGTTAATCTTAAACTGCGATGGAAGCGAAAAAAGAAATTCAACCAATTCGTGATTTAAGAAAGGTAATCTTACTTCTCTGCCATGAGCCATGCTGTTGCGATCGGCATAACGCAATAATTCTTCGAGCCCATGTACGCAGGTATTGAAATACAAAACACCATTCAGCGAAAACATTGGCGGAGTCGTGTAATAGGCTTCTTCACTTTGCAGGTGAACAAAATCTTTTGCCAGGTCTTCCTGCTTCAATGCATTCAATAAGTATTGCCGTTCCAAAAAAACCGAAGCAAAATCAGGAAACAACGCACCTATGATATTTTTAATCCCGAATTTCTCATCCACTCCCAGCTTTTTGGCTGCTTTCAATTCTCTGCTCCTGGCCAATTTTCGTTTTCTAAAAAGTTCCTGCCAAAACCATTTGTAATATTTATGATAACCTGCAATGGTTTCGTCCGCACCCTGGCCATCTAATAAAACCTTTACATTATTTTGTTTTGCCAGTTCAAATACCCTGTATTGTGGTAAAGTGCTGGCGCTTCCGAACGGCTCATCCTGTTGTTCAATTATTCTTTGAAAAAGAACCGGAATTTCTCCATCCCCAATCACGGTTTTGTAAGATCGCAACGAAAATTGATCGGTGACTTCATCAATATATTTTTCTTCATTCTTTTCAAAACCTGGAAAAATCGCTGAAAATGTTTGCAACTTTTCGGTCAGGGCATCCCTTTTATGATTTGTTGCTTGCAGTTTACAGATTGTTGCTGCTATTGAAGAGCTGTCAAGGCCTCCGCTTAAACTGGTTCCCAATGGAACATCACTTCTCAATCTTCTTTTAACTGAGGTTGTCAAAAGTTCTTTGAATTGATCAATGGCATCTTCGTGCCGGATATCTTTGTTCGTATCTTCTGCATCAATGTCCCAATATTTTTCAATTTCAATAGCAAAGCCTTTTTGAAATTTGGCTTTAAGAAAACTTGCGGGTGGCAATTTCTTTACATCCCTGTAAAACGTTTCGTTCGGTTGGTTAGGATTGTCGATATAACCAATAGTGAGAAAATTAAAAAGTAATTTTTTATTGAACTCCCTGCCTAAATTCAAAGACCAAAAAGCTTTTATCTCTGAAGCAAATAAAAAAGTATCGTCCTTATCATAGATATAATGAAATGGCTTTTCTCCAAAACGATCCCTTGCCGCAAAGAACTCTTTTTCCTTTTCATCCCAGATGATAAAGGCAAACATTCCGTCAAATTCCTGTAAACAATCTTCTTTCCAGAAATCATAGGCTGCCACAAGAACCTCCGTATCGGTTTGGGTTCTGAAACCGTATCCTTTCTTTTTTAATTCCTCGCGTAACTCGATATAATTATAGATCTCACCATTGTGAAGAATAACATACCTCTCAAGATAGTGAAGGGGTTGGGCCGCAGCTTCGCTTAAATCAATAATCGATAAGCGCCTGTGTCCCAATAAAACATTGCTGGAGTCATTTTGCCAGAGTCCTTCTCCATCGGGACCGCGATGCGAAAGAGCATCAGTCATTTTTTTCAGATGTTCCTTTGTATAAGTTCCTTTTGTTTGTATAATTCCTGCAATGCCACACATGAGTTGATTCAAGATACAAAAAGGCTGTGATAACTGGTCGGTATGGGTAGATCACCAGCCGTTGCTCTAATGGTAAGGCAGGTAATTGCAGAATTTTTGCCCCTGGTAAAATCCCGGAGTGAAACAGGATGAGTTTTTATAACTTCAAGTCCCACATTTAAAAACAGACATATGACATTTAAAAACGCGATCAGTTGGTTCGAAATACCCACCATAGATCTGAACAGAGCTCAAAAATTTTATGAAACGATTTTTGGTATTCAAATGATACCGATGGATACACCGAATCTTCAGATGAGGATGTTTCCCATTGAAGACATGATGAATGGGATTGGAGGTGCTCTTACTAAGGTTGAAGGGTTTTATAAGCCGTCTTCAACTGATGGAGTCCTGGTCTATCTGAATGCAAATCCGGATGTGCAGAATATCCTTGATAAAATTGAAGCGGCTGGCGGTAAGGTTCTAGTTCCCAAAACTCAAATATCACCTGAATACGGTTATATGGCCGTTTTTATAGACTCTGAAGGAAATCGTGTTGCACTACACAGCGTGCCACAGGGGTAAATTAAAACAAAGCCTGGTTAGTCCAGAGCTTTGTTTCGATCTTGTTATCATTTCTTCCGGGTAAATTTTATTTCCATCATCTTCATTTCTTTTCCATCAGGTCCGGCGCCATACATTTCCATTGTCTGGTTATTATCATCAATGAATTTCATTACTTCCCGAACACCAACATCCTTGCCGGTCATGGGGTCTGTTGTTTTCCCTTTCATGACCAATGATTTTGTGGCGTTGTCCCAGGTCCCTTCTGTGTACATAATGCCACTTCCCATATTGTCTATCCACGAACTAACAAAAACCTTTTTTGCATTGTCATATCCAACGGTGCCATGTCCTTCAAATGGCATTCCCATCATCGTTCCTTTATGAACCGATTCCTGGTAAAGGCCATTCAGCACCATTTTATTGGTACAGGTTGACATGCTTTTTTGCGGTGGCTGACCTGGATCCATCCATGTTGATACTTCCTCATTCCATACACCATCTGATTTTGCAAGCATTTTTTGCATATCTCCCGGTGTCATAAAATTTTGCCATGCTTTCATCATTGCTGCGGAATCCATGGGTTGTGCATTTCCACAGAAGTATAAAATCGAAACAAAGCAGATTGGTAAGGTTATTCGTTTCATAAAAAAATTTTTGGAGAAGAAAGGTAAAGAAATTCCTGAACCAGGGTATTAAATAAGATGAAATAAATTTGACGGGGAAATGAGCAGCCAGCCATCAATTGTTCATCGTCGTTTCCCCATGCAAAGGGATCTGAACCTGCAATTTGAAGCCTTTGCCGGGTTCTGTAAAAATTTGGGCGGTCCCTTTATGAAACTCTGCCCGGTTGAAAATATTTCGCAGGCCCAACCCATGTTTTTTGACCTTTAAATCATACCCTTTCCCATCATCCGTGATCGTAAGCTTAATTTTCCTATTTTCTTCTGCCAGGTCAATCACTACTTTTTTCGCTTCCGCGTGCCGGATGATATTATTTAACTGCTCCTGGATAATTCGGAATACCGCAAGTTGGATATCATCATGAATTTTGTCAATATCCAGAAGCAAATATGAAAAATTAATTTTAATGCTCCCGGTATTATTTATTTTATTCAGCAGGTCATTAACGGAACCCTCCAAACCAATATATTTCAGTGTAGCCGGGTTTAGCCTATGGCTGATGTTCCTGATTTCATCGATTGCTTTTTGAATGTTTTCGTTGGCTTGCTGCAAATATCTTTTATCATCACGCTGCACTGCCGTATCCAGTAAAAGCTTGCAGGTCGTTAATATCTGGCTTACATTATCATGCAACTCATGAGATATTTCATGCCGTTCCCTTTCCTGCGCATGAATGATTGCCTGTAATACTTCCTTCTTTTTTCTGTCCTCTTCCTTCACAAGTTGTTCCTGTAACTTTCTTTGTTCTGTAATATCCTGCATCGAACCAATCATCCGGATAGCCTGGCCTTTTTCATTACGAATGATGAATCCCTTATCAAGAATTGTTTTGTAAGTACCGTCAGCGCATTGAAAAAGATATTCATCCTGCCACCTCTCAATATTTTCTTCCAATGTCTTTTTCAATACTTCTGAAATCCTTTCCTGGTCACCCGGATGAATATGATCCAGTCTGAATTGTGTTGCGGAAGACATTTCCGTATAGCCAAATAAGGATCTGAAACCTTCTCCCCGGTAAATAATACCGGTTTGTATATCCCAGTCCCATATGGCATCGGATGTTGCCTTACTAACATAATCATACCTCTCATTACTTAAGCGCAATTGTTGCTGATTAATGATGTTTGAAGTGATGTCAAGAGCAACACCTCCTAATAATTTCATGCCCTCTTCAGGATCAAGAGGGAATTTAAAGATCTGGTATATCTGTTTTTTTCCGTCCGGGCCAACGCCTTCTTCAATTGTTTCCAAAGCAGAACCTGAATTCCACACGCGCCAATTGTTTTCGAGGAATGCATCACAGATACCGGGAGGAAATATTTCATACATAGATTTACCGAGATGCTGTGGGCTAAGGTTGAAAGCCTTCATGTATGAATTATTCCAGAACCGGAAACAGTTATTTTCATCCATGATCCAATTCATTGTGGGAGTATTCATCATGAATGACTGCAGCAGTTGCTGTGCCTTAAATAATTTTTGCTCTGTCCTTTTTCTTTCTGTAATATCCCGGATGGAAGCAGAAACCATCATTCCCTCTTCGGAGAAAATCGGGCTAAGACTAACTTCTACCGGAATTTCCCGGCCGTCCTTTCTTCTTGCAAAAAGTTCCAGCCCTTTTCCCATTTCACGAGCCTGTGCACCCCCTGAAAAAATATCACGGTGTGTTTTATGATTGTCAACATATCGTTCCGGTATAAGATATTCAATGGGCTTACCGATCATTTCCTGACGGTCATACTCAAATAATTTTTCCGCCTGGCTATTCGTTATTTCAATGATCCCTTTTTCATTTGCGATGACCATAGCATCCGGTGCTGATTCAAGGAAGCTCCTGATCTTTTCTTCAGCTCTTTTTTGATGATCAATATTTGTTTGGGTACCGATGAGCTTTCCCGGTTTTCCTTCTTTTGTTTTTTCGATTACCATACCCCGGTCAAGCACCCAAATATAATTGCCTGATTTCTGCTTTAACCTGTATTCCAGCGAATGATTTTGTATTTGATTGCAATCATATTTTTCTTCCACATCTACCACCAATGCCAAATCATCCGGATGGATTCTTCCTCTCCATTCCTGTGAGTCATTCAAAAATTCATGTTCTGAAAACCCCAGCATCTTTTTATACCCGGGAGAGTAATAGACTTCTTTGCTCTGAAAATTATATTCCCAAACGCCGTCGCCGGCTCCCTCCAATGCAAAACTCAATCGCTGCTCATTTTGCAAAAGGTCTTTCAGCTGGTAAGCGTCAGTAATATCCCGGTTTACGGCAACAAAACCAATCGTTTCATTAATTTCATTATGAAGTTTGGTGACAGATGCATTCAAAAAAACTTTTTTCCCATCATGCCGGGTAAACGCTACAATACCTTTCCATTCTCCTTCTTCAATAAGTTTTTTCCGTGAAATTTCAAGAGAGTCATTTAAGAATTCATAACCAAAAATATCATTGGTCATTCTATCTTTTACATCATAAAATGTAAGATCATAAATTTTTTCGGCAGCTTTATTCCAGGTCTTTATTATAAAATTTTCATCAGTAGAAATGATAGCATCCGAAACGTTATCCAACAATAGCTCAGATAATTTTTCGAAGTAACTTGTTTTAAGAATGTTGCTGTTCATCGGTCGCTTTTCGGTATTCTTATATTAAAGGGGGTGTTCCATAAAATAAATCGTTTTAAAAAAAGATACAATTAATGTGCTTCAAGCCAGTTTTCTCCTGAACCAACCTCGGCGATTACAGGTACTCCACAAGGCAGTTCCATGGCTGTTTGCATACATTCTACAATTACAGGTTTAATGACCTTTTCTTCTTCTCTTAATGCATCAAAAACCAGTTCATCATGTACCTGCAGGATCATTTTTGACTTAAATTTTCTTTTTTTGAATTCTTCGTAAAGTTTTATCATCGCCAATTTTATCATATCGGCAGCTGTGCCCTGTATGGGTGAATTGATGGCATTGCGCTCTGCAAAACCACGAACTGTGAAATTAGCTGAGTTAATATCACGCAACCATCGTTTTCTCCCCATCAAAGTTTGCACATACCCGTGTTCACGGGCAAAATTGATGGTATCATCCATATATTTAGTAATGCCATGAAATTCCTTTTTATAATTGTCTATGATGGCTTTGGCTTCTGTTCTCGAGATACCGAGATTATCGGCCAGGCCAAAAGCGCCCTGCCCATAGATGATCCCAAAGTTTACACTCTTCGCTTTATAACGCATTTCCTTTGTTACTTCTTTCTCATCCACATTGTAAACTTTAGAAGCCGTTGCAGTATGTATGTCTTTATTTTTTTTGAAAGCATCACACATATTCGGGTCATTACTTATAGCAGCTACAATTCTCAATTCAATTTGTGAATAGTCTGCACTCAATAAAATATGGTCTTTGTCTCTCGGGATAAATGCTTTCCGGATCTCTTTTCCCCGGTCGGTACGAATAGGAATATTTTGAAGATTGGGATTGTTGCTTGCCAGCCTTCCTGTAACCGCTACAGCCTGTCCGTAAGTTGTATGCACTCGTCCTGTCTTTCGGTTTCTAAGCTGAGGTAAAGAATCAACATATGTTGATTTTAATTTTGTGTATTCCCGGTAAGCCAAAATATTATCTGCGATAGGATTTTGGTTCGATAGCTTCAGCAATATATCTTCACCCGTAGCGTACTGCCCGGTCTTTGTTTTTTTAGCCTTCGGATCAAGCTGTAGTTTCTCAAATAGTACTTCCCCCAATTGTTTTGGCGATGATAGGTTAAACCGAACTCCCGCCTGTTGATATACGGCTTCTTCGTTTTTCTTAGCTTCCCGTTCTAACTCTTTGGAATAATCATTTAAAAATCCAGTATCAATTTTTACTCCCTCATACTCCATATCGGTTAAAACTTTTACCAGAGGGTTTTCTACTTCATTAAATACTTTTTCAACCTCATGTTTTTTCAATAACGGAATAAAAGCTTTTTTTAGTTGAAGAGTAATATCAGCGTCCTCAACGGCATATTCTTTTATTTTTTCTAATTCCACGTCACGCATGTTACCCTGTGTCTTGCCTTTTTTTCCGATCAGTTCTTCAATATGCACCGGTTCATATCCGAGATATTTTGCACTCATCATGTCCATGCTTCGCTTACCATCGGGTTCGATAACATAATGGGCAAGCATGGTATCAAAAATTTTTCCTTTCAATTCATATCCATACCATTTTAAAATAAGCAGGTCATATTTTAAGTTCTGCCCGATCCAGGTTTTAGTTTCATCGTTAAACAGACCCGAGAAATGATCAAGGATTTCTTTTGTCCGGTTTTGATCGGCAGGACATGGAATAAAATAACCTTCACCCGGTTTTACTGAAAAACTAAAGCCTACAAGTTCAGCGTCATTCGCATCAATGCCCGTAGTTTCCGTATCAAAACAGATCTCCTTGTTGCTCATCAATTCTTTTACGAGGGCTTTAATTGCCTTATCACCTTCAATAGCTTTATAATCATGAGGACAATTATGTATATTTTTATCCACCTTTGAAACTGCATCGGATATTTCTTCGATTACTTCTTCAATGGCTTCATCTGTTTTCTGGGTCTTTGCTTTTTGTGCGGGCACTGCATTTCCAAATAAATCGGTTTGAACGCCGGTCGGTGCTGTAGAAAAAGTGGTGAATTCGTCTCCCAGAATTCTTTTTCCAAGTGTTTTAAATTCCAACTCAGCAAAAATCTCTGCCAGCTTTTCTTTATTCCAGTCTTTCAACTTGAAATTTTCTTCATGAAATTCAACCGGTACACTTGTAATGATAGTAGCCAGTTTTTTTGATAACAATGCATTGTTTTTACCGGCTTTTATTTTTTCACCCAAAGCGCCCTTTATTTTGTCAGCATTATCCAAAACATTTTCCAACGTTCCATACTCTGTCAATAATTTACAGGCTGTTTTTTGTCCCACCCCGGCTATGCCCGGAATGTTATCCACCGCGTCTCCCATCAACCCTAAAATATCTATTACCTGGTTAACAGATTGAATGCCCCATTTTTCACAGACTTCCTTAGGTCCCATTATTTCAACATCACCGCCCTGGTAACCGGGTTTATAAATTTTTATATTTTCTGATACCAGTTGGCCATAATCTTTATCGGGTGTAACCATGAAAACTTCATAGCCAGCTTCTTCTGCCTGTTTACAAAGTGTCCCAATCACATCATCCGCTTCATAGCCGTCTAATTCCAGTATCGGGATATTAAAACCCTGGATAATTTTTTTTATATCTGGCAATGCTGAAAGAATATCTTCGGGTGCTTCCTGCCTGTTGGCTTTATATTCTTCAAAATCCGTGTGGCGTTCAGTAGGAGCCGCTGTATCAAAACAAACAGCCATATGAGATGGCTTTTGGTTATTAATAAGCTCAGTCAATGTGTTTGTAAAACCAAATTGTGTATTTGTGTTTTTGCCTTTCGAGGTCAGGCGAGGATTTCTTATAAGCGCATAGTATGCCCGAAAAACAAGTGCCAACGCATCTAAAAGAAAAACTTTTTTAACCATTGAGCGAAGATAAGCTCATCTCAAACCCTTGCCAAAGGGGAAAAGAAGTTTTAATCACCCTTTTTACAAAAAGCCAAACCCCGGGCAAAGCCGGGGCGGTTTTATTAATAATGGTTAACTAAAAAACTCAATTGATCGAAAGCTTCAGAGAGTTTTCCTGGTCTGCTTTTTCAACAGCAGACTGTGTAACTGAAGCTGATGTTTTTGCATTCAGATACTTTTCAGCATCCTGAACAGGTACAGTTCCATTAATAGTTGCAGAAGAATTCACTTTTACAGGAACCGGTTCGGCAATGGCTTTGTCTTTGTGAATAAAGTTGAGGTAGAGTGCGAAAAACAAAAGATTGAACGCAAAGAAGTTTACGATTTTACGGATTCTACGTTTCATGAGTACTGGATTTTTGTGGTTTTACAAATACGGATGACTTTCGAAATCTAAAGTAAACATGGATTTAGAAAAATGCAAGGCGTTCGTATATAAATCTGGGGAATTTAGAAGAAACACTAAAAAAAAATCCGTAGAACTACGAATCTTACTAATTTTTCATTTTTTCCAGATCCTTCTGCAGATGGAACATTTCATCTCTTAATCTTGCAGCTTCCATAAAATCCAGATCACGGGCTGCTTTTTCCATTTCTTTTTTGATCCTAGAAATTGCTTTCTCCATTTGGGGAATGGTTTTATATTCCATTTGCTCTTCAGCCGCTGCTGTTACAATGTCTTCATCCGGAGAAATAGCATACTGATTTTTAGGATCAAACCCTTTTATATCGAGTACTGAAGTTTGAGCAAAAACATGTTCCCTGGATTTTTTTATTGTACGTGGAGTGATCCCATGTTCAATATTATAAGCAATTTGTTTTTCGCGGCGACGGTTGGTTTCATCGATGGTTCTTTGCATACTCTCTGTCATTGTATCCGCATAAAAGATCACGAGTCCATCCACATTTCTTGCTGCCCGCCCGGCTGTTTGTGTCAATGATTTTTCATTTCTCAAAAAACCTTCTTTATCAGCATCCAGGATTGCGACAAGGGAAACTTCAGGAAGATCCAATCCCTCACGTAACAAATTCACCCCAACCAATACATCGATCTCTCCCAATCTTAACTGGCGGAGAATTTCTATTCTTTCCAGTGTGTCCACTTCGCTATGAATATATTTTGATTTGATATTGATACGATGAAGATATTTGTCCATTTCTTCTGCCATTCGTTTTGTCAATGTAGTTACTAAGACCCTGTCTCCTTTTGTAACACGCTTATCAATTTCATCAAGAAGATCGTCGATCTGGTTTACACTCGGACGAATTTTAATGGGTGGCTCAAGCAATCCTGTCGGGCGAACAACCTGCTCGACTACTACGCCGCCTGTTTTTTCCAATTCAAAATCATCAGGTGTTGCAGAAACAAAAATCACCTGGTTCAGCATAGTTTCGAATTCATGAAAATTCAACGGACGATTATCCAGTGCTGAAGGCAACCGGAATCCATAATCTACAAGGATCAGTTTTCTGCTCCTGTCACCACCATACATGCCGCTCACTTGCGGAACAGTTTGATGGCTTTCATCAATTACACAAATAAAATCTTTGGGAAAATAATCCAAAAGACAAAATGGCCTCGTACCGGGATAACGACGGTCAAAAAACCTGGAATAATTTTCTATGCCATTGCAATAACCCAATTCGCGTATCATTTCCAAATCAAATTCTACTCTTTCCTTCAATCGTTGAGCCTCGATGAGTTTGCCAACAGATTTGAAATATTCAACCTGTGCATGCATCTCATCCTGTACCTCATAAATAATTTGTTGCAGCATATCCTTTGGAGCCAAATATAAATTGGCGGGGAAGATGGCTGCGTTTTCCATCACCCCGGTTCGCTTTCCTGTTACTACATCAAAACTTTCGATCTCTTCAATTTCATCACCAAAGAAAATGATCCTGTATCCGTAGTCCACATAAGGAAGATTGATCTCAACAGTGTCACCCTTCACCCGGAACGTTCCTCTTTTAAATTCAAGTGTTGTTCTGTTATAAAGAGAATTCACCAGGGAATGTAAAAACCCCTGTCGCGAAATAGTTTGTCGTTTATTAATTCTTATAATTCCGTTCTCAAAATCTGCAGGATTACCAATTCCATAAATACAACTTACAGAAGCAACAACAATAATATCTCTTCTCCCTGTAAGTAATTGCGCCGTTGCCTGTAATCTTAGTTTATCCAGTTCTTCATTGATCGAAAGATCTTTTTCTATATACACATCGCTTACGGGCATATAAGCCTCGGGCTGATAATAATCATAATAAGAAACAAAATATCCCACGGCATTTTCAGGAAAAAATTGTTTGAATTCGCCATACAATTGAGCAACCAGAGTTTTATTATGGGTGAGAACAAGTGTTGGCCGCTGTACATTTTGAATCACATTGGCAATGGTGAAGGTTTTGCCGCTGCCAGTTACACCCAAAAGTGTTTGATATCTTTCGCCGTTTAGAATTCCTTCTGTCAGCTGTTGAATAGCTTCCGGCTGATCCCCGGCAGGCTGGTAAGGCGCATGAAGTTTAAAAGACATAAATTTTTTACTGAACCTGCTTACCGCAGGAAGGTCTGCAATTTACTGAATGTAACAAAGTGGGCTGCTATCCAAGTAATTTTACCCAAACATAGTCATCGAGTATCAGATTATTTTTTATAGCAGCCTTTTTACGAATGGATTCGAGATAAAAACCGTTTTTCTCCAGCACTTTCATTGAAGCCTTGTTGTATTCAAATACCTCTGCATAAATTCTGACTAAGTCAAAATTTTTTGCAATGTATTTAACCAACTGCTTTATAGCTTCTGTCGCAATACCCTTACCCCAATACTCTTCAGCTATGAAATATCCTATTTCAGCTGTCTTTCTATAAACATCTTCTTTCAAAGTAAATCCAATACTGCCCGCCAGGCCACCGTCTGCTTCTATACAAAAAGTCGTTACTTCCTTTTGCTTTTTTACCAGGGCAAGCCATTCCTTTGCATCCTTTTTAGTATAAGGGTAGGGCAACCGGTCCCTCACATTATCCCAGATCTTTTTATTGTTAGCAATTTTGGCCAGTGCAGCGGCATCGGATTTTTTCCATTCACGCAGGACCACTTTCATGTTTGAATTTTTCTTTTTGTATATAAAGAATAATCCGGAAGAATCACTTCATACTCCTCGTGCATGAGTGGGGACGTCAATAAAAAATCAGCAGTGGCCCGGTCGCAGGCAATCAAAATATTATAAGTAACAGCTACGCGAAGCAAAGCCTTTACATCGGGATCATGTGGCTGAGCTTCCATTGTATCCCAGAAAAAAATCAGCACATCAATTTTCCCTTCGGCGATTCTTGCTCCTACCTGCTGATCGCCGCCAAGAGGACCGCTAAAAAATTTTGTGATAGACAGATCCAAAGCCGTTTCCAATAAGGAACCTGTAGTGCCTGTTGCAAATAACCTGTGTTTTGATAACACAGTTTTATTATAGGTAGCCCATTCCACCAGCTCAGCCTTTTTGTTATCATGTGCAACTAATGCAATTCTTTTTCTTGCTTCGAGTTTGCGGATGCTCATAAACTTATTTTAATAGTTAAAGCTAATTCAAATTAAAAAGCCGTTCCGAATAATCGGGACGGCGTAAATATCCTAATGAATTATTTTCTATGCAGCCTGCATCTCCTTTATCTTCTCCCTGATCTTTGTTTCAATTTCATTGGCCAGCTCGGGATTATCGGTCAGCAATTGTTTTACAGCATCACGTCCCTGCCCAAGTTTGTCACTATTGTAGCTAAACCAGCTGCCGCTTTTTTGAACAATGTTTAATTCAACACCCATATCAATAATCTCTCCTGTTTTTGATATTCCCTCTCCAAAAACAATATCAAACTCTGCACTGCGGAAAGGAGGAGCCACTTTATTCTTCACCACTTTTACTTTTACGCGGTTACCAATTGCTTCTTCACCATCTTTTATCTGTGCCAGGCGGCGAATATCCAAACGGACAGAAGAATAAAATTTCAAAGCATTTCCACCTGTTGTTGTTTCGGGATTGCCAAACATGACGCCGATCTTTTCGCGAAGCTGATTGATAAAAATGCAGATGGTGTTTGTCTTGGAAATCGTTGCGGTCAGTTTACGTAACGCCTGGCTCATTAATCTTGCCTGCAATCCCATTTTGCTATCGCCCATTTCACCTTCCAGTTCACTTTTTGGAACCAGGGCAGCTACAGAGTCAATTACTACTACATCCAGCGCACCGGAAAGAATTAAACGGTCTGCAATTTCCAAAGCCTGTTCCCCATAATCAGGCTGAGAGATCAGAAGATTGTCCACATCAACTCCAAGCTTTTGTGCATAGGTGCTGTCAAAGGCATGCTCTGCATCGATAAAGGCACACATGCCACCTTTCTTTTGTGCTTCTGCAATTACATGCGTAGCGATGGTTGTTTTACCTGAAGATTCTGGCCCATATATTTCAACAACTCTTCCCCGGGGAAGGCCCCCGATTCCCAATGCAACATCAAGGCCAATGGACCCGGTAGACACAACTTCCTGTTGGGTCTCTCCCTTTTCATTCATCATCATTACGCTGCCCTTGCCAAAATCTTTTTCGATCTTGTCAATAGTTAGTTTAAGGGCCTTCAGCTTTTCGCTGCTGATATTTGACATATCGGTGTTTTTTTCTGTTTTTGCCATGATTCAAAGTTAAGTTTTACGTTCAGCCAGTCTAAAAAATTAATTAACATCCAAAACTAAGTATTTTAGTAAATCAAAACTAATAATCTTGGATTTATTTTAATATTGCGCAATATTAAATAATTCCGATAGTCCTGATGAATTAGTTGGAATGTTTTTTCATCATCAAATAATGCTTTTTAGTTCTCAATCACCCGGGTTTTATGCAGGAATATGATCGAACAAAGCTTTACCGCTTTCAAATAACCTGCTGAATGGTTATCCATCCCATCCAGCTCATCACTAAAACAACGATCCATCCGGCTAACTGCATCCATAAGGGATGTTTATAGCCTTTCATGATCCTGCTTCTTGTAGCAGCAAATAAAATAATTGCCAGTGCAACCGGCAAAATCAAGCCATTGATGGCGCCGGCAAAAATCAACAGCTGCGTGGGTTTTCCTACAATAATAAATATACAAGTGGTTAAAATAATAAAGATTGAAATGCAGAGTCGTTCATATTTCGTAAACACAGGATGAAAGGTTTTGAAAAAAGAAACAGAAGTATAAGATGCGCCCACTACCGATGAAAGAGCTGCGCTCCAGAGAACGACCCCAAAGATCCGGAATCCAATTTCACCGGCCGCAAACCGAAAAACACCGGCCGGCGGATTATCATGATTCAGAACAGCACCCTGAGTCAAAGTGCCGACAACGGCAAGAAATAAAACAAATCTCATGATCGTTGAAATAACAATTCCGCTTATGGCGCTTCTATTCACCTGGTGCAGGTTTTCTTTTCCTTTTATTCCTGCGTCTAATAAACGATGTGCCCCGGAAAAAGTAAGATACCCACCCACAGTTCCACCAACAATTGTCACAATGGCAATCGGACTAATTTTCTCAGGAATAATAGTATGATGAATTGCTTCGATCAACGGGGGATGGGCTTTATATGCAATAAATAAGGCAAGAAGAATTTTTATCGTTCCCAGGGTTTTTGTAAAACCGTCGAGCATTTTACCAATTTCCCTTGACCAGAACAAAGCAAGGGCAATAAGGCCGCTGATCATTGCTCCGTTTTCAAAAGAAAGACCGGTCAAAACATTTGCTCCTAAGGCGCATCCTGCTATGTTTCCAATATTGAATGCAAAACCACCTATCACAACGAGCACCGACAAGAAATATCCAAGCCCGGGTAATAGTTGATTGGAAAGATCCTGTGCCCTTAATTCGCTTACGGTTAATATCCTCCATGTATTTAATTGAGCCCCAATGTCAAGTAAAACAGAAACGAGGATCACAAAGCCAAAGCTGGTAAGCAGTTGTTGTGTAAATACTGTTGTTTGTGTCAGAAAGCCGGGGCCGATGGAAGAGTTGGCCATCAAAAAAGCAGCGCCCAAACCAACGCCTCCAAAAAATTTGAATTTAGAGGGCTTTAATCTCAATATTGTTTTGTTTTAAACTCGTATAGATCCGTTTTGCAAATTCAACAGCATATTTTCCATCCCCATGTATACAAATAGTATCCGCTATAATTGAAATACTTTTCCCACTCACAGAAATAACTTTTTTTTCTTTTATCATTTGAAAAGCCTGCTCAACGGCCTTATCGGCATCTTTGATCAACGCATTCGTTTGCGATCTTGAAGTAAGACTCCCGTCATCCTGGTAACTGCGATCAGCAAATACTTCATTAGCTGTTTTCAAACCAACCGCAACAGCTTCTTTAATAGAATAGCTTCCACTTAATCCAAATACAATAAGATCATCATTAAAATCTTTAACCCCGTAAGCAATAGTTCTTGCAATACGCGGATCTCTTGCAGACATATTGTATAACCCTCCGTGCGGTTTTACATGATGCAATCTCCCTTTACTTTGGTTTACTATTTTCTCTATCGTTCTTAACTGTAAAATAACCAGGTCATATATTTCATCAGGAGGTAAATTCATTTCCGTTCTTCCGAAGTTTGCTTTATCAAAGAAAGAAACATGGGCGCCGATGGCTACATTATTTTCTATTGCTGATTCAACAGTTTGTTTTATGGTTTTTTCATCACCCGCATGATAACCACAGGCAATATTCGCAGAGCTGATGAAAGGCATGATGGCGTCATCATTGCCAATGCCTTCGCCCATATCGCAGTTAATGTCAATTGCCGGCATTTTAGAATTGTTCTAATCTGAATTTACAAGCATTTTGCAGTTGCAACAAATGTTGTTGTTGCTGAAGTAATAAATCCTCTGCATGCTTTTTATCGGTGGAGCGGAAATTGATTTTATCCCCGGGTTGTTTTTGCGCAAGTATTGGCAAGTGGGCCGAAACAATATATCCAATGCGTGGGTAGCCGCCTGTTGTTTGATGATCGGCCATTAAAATGATCAACTCTCCGTTTGGCAATAATTGTATGGTACCAAAACTTACTGCCGCGGAAACCAATTCGCTTTCCTCTTTCGCCTGCAATGAAGTTTGCAGCCTGTAGCCCATCCTGTCTGCCAATGAACCAATTGCAAACGATTCGTTCAAAAATTTTTGTTTTGAATTCTCAGTCAGCCATTCCCATTCATTGCCGGGAACAAAGTCAATCCTGTTGATGGGTGTTTCGCTCCAGGCAATATCTGCTTTCCATGGAAGTAAAAGGAAATCGTTACCGCATAAAAAACTTTTATATTCTTTTTTTTCTTTGAATGGAATTACATCATCTTTTTGAAATGGTTTACCGTTGAAGCCGCCGCTTGCAGCTTTTAGATTCGTGCTATAGCTATTGAGCCATTTTGGTATATTGAATTTTTCTTTAACTGCTAAATAAGATCTGGCTCCCTGTTTCCACCTTTGAAACTGCAAAATGCTATTTTTTGCAACGATCATAGGTTGATAGATAGGAATATCTTCTCCGTTTATTGTGGCGGAGAAATCACCTCCACCAACAGCTATCATTGCTTCCTGTTCAAATAAAAATATTGAAGAAGGGAAGTGTATTTCAATGACTGCTTCCCTGGTATGATTGCCGACAAGCAGATTCACCGTTTGTGCGGCAAACCGATCCATCGCTCCCCCGGGATTGATACCAAGGTGCTGAAAGCCATAACGACCCAGGTCCTGTACAGTGTCCAGCACCCCTGCTTTAATAACTCTTAAACTCATCTTTTGTAATAGGATAAAACTCTACATAATCACCCGCTTTGAGCAGGCATAGTTCATTTTTATCTTTATCAAACATTTTTAACGGAGTTCTCCCAATGATTTGCCATCCACCGGGTGAATTTAATGGATAAATGCCGGTTTGTCTGCCCGCTATGCCTACACTTCCTGCAGAGATCATTTGTGGTTGTGGTTTTCTTGGCACCGCGATCCGTTCTTCTACCTCTCCCATATAAGCAAAGCCGGGCAAAAAGCCCAGCATATACACCCTGTACTGTTTCGAAGAATGCAACTGAATAATTTCCTGGATTGAAATGCTTTTTTTATCACTGATCCACCGCATATCAATGCCATATTCCTCATCATAGCAAACAGGAATCCGAATAAGATTTTTTTCGGTTTGTGTGATAGCAAAATCATTATGCATCAATCTATGCAATGCTTCACTGATCCATTCATAAACCTTTTCCTGTGGCTGGATCTTTTTTCTAAGCAAACCAATATCGAAATAAACGGAAAGGGAGCTATAAGCAGGGATCGCTTCGATCATTCCTTCTGGCGGATGCAGAATTATATAATTAAACAGAGAAATTACCCGTTTGTTTATTTCTTCGTCGATAACATTTCCAAAGTCAATAGTCGCAGCCGAATCACTGATAAAAAAAATTTTATTTGAAAGCCCGGTCTCCATATTTGATAAAGTTAGTGATGGCTTCTGAGTATCTTTACTGTTCATGCCCGGGTTTAATTGGAACGATACTGCAAATTTATTTTCCAAGCTTACTTTCCGGCGTTTTTGGAATGCTTCAAAGGTGCTGGCAAGTTATTATTTCAGCAAGTGGACAAAGAAGCCGGTTCAATGGGGGCTTCCCGTTTCTATTTCATTTGAACCGACAACCTCCTGCAATCTCCGTTGTCCCGAATGCCCAAGTGGATTGAGAGCATTTACCCGGCCCACGGGCATGTTGCAGAGAGATTTTTTTTCAGAAACGATCGACCAGCTTTCAAAAGAACTCCTGTACCTCGTATTTTATTTCCAGGGCGAGCCCTATTTGAACCCCGATTTCCTGGATATGGTGAGCTATGCTTCATCAAAAAAAATTTATACAGCCACTTCCACCAATGCTCACTATCTGAATGACGAAAATGCAAAACGAACCATCCAAAGCGGGTTGGATCGATTGATCATTTCAATTGATGGCACTACACAAGAGGTTTACCAGCAATATCGTGTTGGCGGGAGGCTGGATAAAGTAATAAGAGGCACAAAGAATGTTGTAAAATGGAAAAAAGAATTAAAAAGCAAAACGCCATTTATCATTTTTCAATTTCTTGTTGTAAAACCAAATGAACACCAGGTCGAAGATGTAAAAAAATTGGCAAAAGAAATTGGTGTGGATGACGTTTGGTTTAAGACGGCACAGGTGTATGATTATGAGAAAGACCCCAATCAATTGATCCCGACAAATGATAAATACAGTCGCTATAAAAAAACGACGAATGGGTCTTATGAGTTTAAGGGCAGTCTCGCCAATCATTGCTGGCGTTTATGGCATGATCCGGTAATTACCTGGGATGGATTAGTAGCTCCCTGCTGTTTTGACAAAGATGCACAGCATAAATTAGGTGATCTGAAAACAAAAACATTTAAAGAGATCTGGAAGAACGGGGAATATAAAAAATTCAGGGCAAAAATTTTACAGGGCCGGAAAAACATTGACATATGTTCAAATTGCAGTGAAGGAGCAAAAGTTTGGGAGAATTAGAATTAATATTCTATTTTGGAGGGTGACTTGACAAGTTACTACGGAAGCGCAATGATTCGTTTTCTAAATCAATTGCAATGTCATTACCTACATCAGTTACCACCAGGCTGGAATACCAGCACAAATCTCTCATGGACATTATTGAAGGATTATCTGATGAACAAATCCGAACACCGGTAATCCCCGGCAAGTGGTCCATATTTGAAAACATGGTACATCTCGCCATTTCTGAGCATGTTTTTATACATAGGTTTCACAGAATTCTAAATGAAGAAAATCCGCAGATCGAAAGATATTCGGCAGAATCAGATCCTTTTTTTTATGATAACTGCACAAAGACAACAAGAGAGATCATGCAGGATCTTATTTCAACGAGACGGGAAATGATTGATAAAGTTCATTCGTTGAAGGAAGAAGATATTCAGCGAATAGGCGTACATCCTGTTTATGGAACCATGAATATGCTGCAGTGGCTGAACTTCTTTGTTTTGCATGAAGCACATCATTTGTTTACCATTTTTAAATTAGTTCCCGAACTTCGAAATTAAAACTATAGGCATCTGTATAAGATTTAACCAGCTTTTTCTGAGGAAGAAAACTTTCTATATTTATCCTCTCAATAAAATTTAATGGGAATTAATAAAGACATTCACCAGGATAAATTCCGGAATGAGCGGCACAAGGCAGTCGTTAACCTGCTGTTTACTTATGGCTGGACTGTTGAGCGTCTCAAGCAGTTTGTAGCAGAAGAGGGCATTACCCATCAGCAATTTAATATTCTTCGTATTCTGAGGGGGAATCATCCTACTCCGCTTTCCACACTAACCATCAGGGAAAGGATGATCGATAAAATGAGCGATACCAGTCGCATTGTTGACCGTTTACTTTCAAAAGGCTTGGTAAAAAAAGTCATTTGTAAAAAGGACCGCCGCCTTGTAGATGTAACGATTACTGATAAAGGATTAAAGCTGCTTGACAAACTAGACAAGAAACAGGATGATATGGATGATATTTTATGCAATCTTTCCGAAAAAGAAGCTTCAAGTCTTAGTAAACTGCTCGATAAGATCCGAAATTGAACAATTAACTTTTTTCTGCATTAAATGATTCATCGATTGTTGACAATTTTTTATTGTTGATATAATTTTGTTCTATGAAAGCTACCATCTTAGGTCTTCTTTTCAGTTTTATGAGCTTTTTTCTTTCTGCCCAGCAAGCTCATCTGTCAATCCCAAAGCCGGTTAATTATGAATTCAGGGGTGTATGGATCGCAACAGTAGATAATACTGACTGGCCGGCAAAAGGCATGGTAGATGCAGAAAGTCAAAAAGCGGAATTCATCCGTCAGCTTGATCTGCACAAACAAAATGGAATGAATGCGGTGATTGTACAGGTAAGACCGGCTGCAGACGCATTTTATCCTTCACAATATGAGCCCTGGAGCCAATGGCTAACAGGAGTTCAGGGCAGGCCACCTTCTCCATACTATGATCCATTACAGTTTATGATCGAAGAAACTCATAAAAGAGGAATGGAATTTCATGCCTGGTGCAATCCCTACCGGGCCGATTTTCAAATTGGCAAGTCGTCAATCGCACCGGATCACATCACTAAAATTCACCCGGAATGGTTTATAACTTATGGAGATAAAAAATATTTTGATCCTTCAAATAAAGAAGCGCAGAAGTTTGTCGTAAATGTGATCAGCGATATCGTAAAGCGTTATGATATTGATGCCATTCATATGGATGACTATTTCTATCCTTACCGAATCGGCGGAAAAGAATTCTCTGATGAAGCCGCATATCGCAGATCGGGGACGAATTTGTCAAAAGATGATTGGAGAAGAAGTAATGTAGATTCGATCATTGCTATGCTGAGCCGTGCGATCAAACAAGAAAAACCCTGGGTGAAGTTTGGTATTTCTCCATTCTGTGTTTGGCGAAACAAAGACCAGGATCCCGATGGAAGTGATAGTAAGGCCTCGCAAACCAATTATGATGATCTGTATGCAAATATTTTATTGTGGCTTAAAAAAGGATGGATCGATTATGTTGCCCCGCAATTGTATTTGGAAATTGGCAATGGAAAAATCGCGTATGAAAAATTGCTGGATTGGTGGAGCAAGCACAGTTACGGAAGGCAATGTTACATTGGGTTGGGTATTTACCGGGCAGGCAGTAATAATGCATGGAGAGATGTTACGCAATTGCCAAGACAGATCGAAGCATTGAGAAATACTCCAAACGTCCAGGGTGCCATTTACTATAGCAGTAAATCGTTTGACCGAAATCCTTATGGGTGGAATGATAG
>JBIOGV010000027.1:0-23443 GCA_044448365.1 Chitinophagales bacterium | reverse complement strand
TCAAATAATATCAGGAAATAGCTTATAGTATTTCTCACAAATTGAATCCTGAGGAAATAGTGAGACTAATATTGCATAATACAATTTGATACCGGAACCCGGGTTAATATTTTTTCAGATCCCGATTTGCCACCGTCAGTTGGATTTACAAAATAATCAACGCTGAATATTTCAACAAAAAACTGAAATGAAAAGAAAATATTTATGGACGACCTTCACATTGGTCAATTTGTATGTTGTGCCCTTCCCGGGACGAGATTTTGAACGAATTTTTATTTCCTCTGCGGTTTATTGATTACAAGAATTTTCAGAATGCTTAGCCTCATTTTGCCGTCCGTAGTTGGGCGACTTTTTTATTGGTGATCTGATTTTTCTATTATTAATAGACAACTTTCCTTTACTTATTTCATCTGCAAGTTTTTTTATAGTTTTTTTTTCGAAAAGTTCAGTCAACCGGGCCCTGATAGCCTTATATTCTGCATGCATGGGACATGGATTAATTTCTGAACATTCCTTCAAACCTAAAATACATTTTGTCAAAACGCTATCTTCATGAACTGCTTCAAGGACTGCCCGTACCGGCAATTTTTTTGCTTTTTCAGTAATAAAAAAACCTCCGTTTGGCCCATGCATCGAGCTAACAATTTTTTTATTTCCGGTCAGGATCTGGAGAATCTTCGCAGTAAATGACTTGGGAGAATCAATGGCGTTTGCAATTTCCCGGAGACCAATTTTTTTTTCTTCGCTGGCTTTCTGTGCAATATAAATCGTTGCCCTGAGGGCATACTCAGCTTTCTTGGAAAACATCCTGTTTATTTAAAGATCTGAAAATAGGTTTGTTTTGCAAAGTAAACATAATATCAGACTCCGCCTTGATGTACCGGTGATCACCTGCTCGGCATAGAGTCTTTTCTGTGCAATCTGGATAAACACAAAGATGAATTTCCCATGTTCCCGGAAGAACCGGCATTGTAAAAATAAACGAGGATAAAATTATCCTTATTTATTATATTTTTGCAAAAAACCCTGCGTCATGAAGAAAATAAATTTTATCGGCTACCTGCTTAATCCCAAAAACTGGTGGCTGCCCTTGCTGATCATTTTTATTATTAGCGTGGCGGGAGTAGTGATGATCGGAGTACACACATATACCCAGGCTCCGCCAATCCCTTCATATGTCACGCTGAACAATCAACCTGTTTTTTCAAAAGAGGATATCTTAAAAGGGCAAACAGTATTTCAGAAATATGCATTAATGGAATATGGAACTATGTTCGGTGATGGGGCCAACCGTGGCCCGGATTTTACTGCAGAAGCATTGCATCGTGTTTCGCTATCTATGAATGATTATTACAGGCATCAACCCGGCTCGGATGCAAATATTGATCTGATCCGGAAAGGAATTTCCGAACTTGTGAAAGCAGAGATCAAGGCGAATCGTTACAATAAAGATGATAACAACGTAATTCTAACCGATGCGCAAACTTTCGCGGCCGGCGAACTGATCAAATATTTCCATCAAAAGTTTACTGACTCCTCTTTTAGCGGAGCATTTAAACCGGCTGGTTATATCACCAATAGTGATGAAATAAAATCTCTCTCTGCCTTTTTCTTTTGGGGTGCATGGGTATGTGGCGTAGAAAGACCGGGAGAACGTTACAGTTTTACACACAACTGGCCTTATGATCCTGATGCCGGAAATACCCCAAGCTCAGCTATTATTCTCTGGAGTATCATTGGCTCCCTTGGACTTGTGTTCGGTTTGGGGCTGGTGCTCTATTATCATGGCAGGTTAGAGAAGTTGGATAATAATACCTACACAAATAAGGCCCAGCCCTTCATGACAAAAGATGAAATAAAAAAATTTCAGCCTGACGCCGTACAAAGGGCTACATATAAATTTTTTTATGCCGCTATTTTACTTTTTGCGGTACAGGTGCTGGCAGGAATATTAACTGTTCATGACTTTGTGGGGTTGGTAAATTTTTTTGGATTTAATATCTCGAAGTCATTGCCTATTACTGTAACAAGGAGCTGGCATGTTCAATTGTCTCTTTTATGGATTTCAGCCTGCTGGATCGGCGCTTCATTTTTTATGATGTCCCTGGTATCACCAAAGCAATCAAAAAAACAAGTTACACGGATCAATGCAATTTTCTGGCTTACTATTTTGTTAGTGGCTGGTTCCTTCTGCGGAATTTTGCTTGGTCCAAAAGGTCTTTTCGGGAAGAACTGGTACTGGTTAGGTCACCAGGGGTGGGAATATGTTGAACTCGGAAAATTATGGCAGATGTTATTGGGCATTGTTTTTATAATCTGGGCCATCACGCTGTACATTGGAGTTAAACCAGTCATGAGGATAAAACAACCATGGGCTTTACCTAACTGGTTGGTGTATTCAACATTCAGCATTATATTATTATTGGTCTCCGGTTTTATTGCAACGCCTAGAACGAATTTTGTGATTGCAGACTTCTGGCGCTGGATGGTAGTGCACATGTGGGCCGAAGCATTTTTTGAAGTTTTCACTACCGTGCTCATTGGATACTTTATGGTGATGATGGGGCTTGTCAATAAACAGGCAGCTATCCGGGTCATTTACCTGGCTACATTATTGTTTCTTGGTTCAGGCTTGCTTGGTATCTCTCATAATTTTTATTGGAATGCAAAACCAGTTGCAACAATGGCACTGGGAGCCGTATTTTCTACATTGCAGGTAATTCCCTTAGTGCTGCTCACATTAGAAGCTTGGCGATTTAGCAAACTTCCAAAACTTCTGGAAAATAATAACGAGGTAAATGGTGATTTAAATAAACAATTTGGTTTTTCGGAAGTATTTCTTTTCTTGGTAGCAGTCAATTTCTGGAACTTTTTTGGTGCCGGGGTATTGGGATTTATCATTAATCTTCCTATTGCCAATTATTATGAGCATGGTACTTATTTAACCGTTAATCATGGTCATGCCGCATTAATGGGCGTATATGGAAACCTGGCGTTAGCGGCTGTATTATTTTGCTGCCAGTTATTGTTTAAAGCTGATTGGTGGAGACCCCGCGTTATCAAAATCATCTTCTGGTCAATCAATGCAGGCTTATTATTGATGGTATTGCTCGATTTATTTCCCGCAGGTATCCTGCAATTTAAAACTGTAACCGAACAGGGATTGTGGTTTGCCAGGAGCAGCTCATTCATTGAAAGTACCGGCTTCCAAACATTGACCTGGTTACGCATTGTTGGTGGTGCCTTATTTACCGTCGGCGGTGTGATTCCACTGGTTTGGTTTGTTACTACCAGGCGAAAAGGTCTGAAAGAGAAAAAATCACATTTTATCAAAGAACAAGCAAGAGATGAAAAAATCACAACATCATTGGCTCAATATTAAAAAAACATCTGTGAAGAATGTAGTTTACTTAACTGGAGGCAGGGCACATTCAGGGCATGATTTCCTATAATAAACCCAACAGCTGAATGAAACTCTTTGTTATTAGCGAGGAGCTATCATTTATCATTTGTGTCGATTGAACTCATGGATTGTATTCATATAATATCGGTGATGGCTTGCGTTTATTACTCATAAATTAAACACTGACCAAATACCGGGCTAATATTGCATAATACAATTTGATGTCGAAACCCGATTTTATATTTTTGCAAACCCGACCTGCCGATATCAGTTGAATTTGCAAAATAATCGACGCTGAGTATTTCAACAAAACCTGAAATGAAAAGAAAAAATTTGTGGGTAACACTTTCATTGATCAATTTATTGATCGTTGCTCTGCTTGGAACGACATTACGAACGAAATTTTTATTTCCTGTTCGGTTTATCGATTACAGGAATTTTCTGAGTGCACATTCTCATTTTGCTTTTGGCGGTTGGGTAACATTGGCCTTAATGATCCTTTATATTGACAACCTGCTTGCCGAAGATCAAAAACAAAGAAGGGTTTATCAATGGATACTTTGGGGAATTGAGATCACTTCTTTGGGAATGGCCATATCGTTTCCCTTTCGGGGCTATGCCTTTTTTTCTATTTTGTTTTCCACCGCATTTATTTTTTTTACATACGGCTTTAGCTGGGTTTTTATAAAAGATCTCCGCAAAACAAAAAAAGAAGGGCCTGTTAGTTTACTTAGCGTAGCAGGATTGTTGTGTCTTGTTATTTCTTCCATAGGTCCGTTCACGCTGGCATACATCCTGGCAACAAAAACCGGGGACGCTTTTCTTTACCGGGATGCTGTTTATACTTTTCTGCATTTTCAGTATAATGGCTTTTTTACCCTTTCCGTTTTTGCACTTTTTATGAACAGTATTATCGGTACCAACCACCCCATAATAAGAAAAAAAATGTACCGGTTCGCAGTTGTTTTATTATTATCTGTTGTGCCATCCTTATTCTTAACTCTTCTCTGGCATTCATATAGTGTGTACGTGGAAGCACTGGCTATCGCAGGGTGTTTGCTGATCATTCTCGCTCTCTTCCTTTTTTTAGGTTTTGTTTTTCGCCTTAATTTATTTGCCTTTAAAGCACGCCCACTTGCTTATACACTTATTATTTTTTCTACGGTTTCATTTGCTATTAAAATGCTGTTGCAGATCGGGACCATCATCCCTTCGCTTCGCAATGCGGTATTTGGCTACAGGCCAATTATCATCGGTTTTCTCCACCTGGTCTTCCTGGGATTTGTAACTTTTTTTATTTTATCCAATTTTTTAGTCAAAGGAGTATTTGCAACTCAAAAAAGATCTTCTTCGGTTGCAATTATTTTTTTCTCATCGGCCATAATTATAAATGAGACCATCCTGCTGATAGACGGGATCGGCCTGATGTTTTATTCCACCAATCCTTCCTATCCCTGGCTTTTGTGGGGAGCGGCTATCCTTTTATTGATCGGTGCGTTACTCATGCTGGTAGCAAGATTAAGAGATCCTTACGGGGATCAAACAATACAAAAAGCTGCCACATGAGGACAGCTTTTTGTAAAAAGCGGATAAATTACTTTTTGCCATCATTATTGCGCTGGAATTCGAGTATAGAGCGGGCATCGTCATCACTTAGATTCTGATTAGGCATCTTTATAAGACAAATTTCATAAAGGTTTTTCGCCTGGTCATTCTTTGCAAGCATTTCTTCAGTATTGGTAACAAAATTCATGATCCATTCAGGCGTTCTGCGGTCTGTTACACCTTTCCATCCCGGGCCTACTAACTTTTCATCAGTAAGCTTATGGCAGGATCCACATTTCAAATCATAAATGCCCTTCCCTGTTGCGATCATTTTTTTATCAAGAGGATGCGTCAATTCCACGTGCTGAAATTTTCCAACACCTGATTTTTCATTGCCTGTGCTGGCTGCAGATGTGCTGGTATCGGTCTTACCACCCGTGTTATCGGAAGTACCGGTAGCATTTGAATTTTGCGTTTTGTTATCTGAAGAATTGCAGGAAATTATAAAGACAAAAATGGTTAATACAATCGTTGTGATTAAAAATTTTGGTTTCATAATATATGGTTTGATGATAGAAAGTGCAAATAAAGTTACGCCATCGGTTAATTCTCAACAACAATTTAAATTTATTGGCAGGCGCAATAATTCTGGTATCAGTAAGCGAAGTACTAACTGATTGTTTTATCAGCAGAGGCTTTAAGTAAAACTGAAGGAAGCACTGGATAAGATTCCCGAAGAGTCAAAATTGGCGATCGGCAACGGTGGGTGTAATTTTATTGATTACGATATTCTTGAAATCATCAATGAATTTGAAAATAAGATATACGGCCGTGATAGTGAAGTGCATTTACGGGACATAGAAAGAGTAAATGCAATCGTTGCGCACTGATCGGTTTGATTTATTTGCCTATAGTATTTTACGGGCGTCGTCCACATTTTCATGAATCCATGGCAGGTTTAGTCTTAATGTTTGTGGGCCCTGAATGGCCTTTTCATTATTGTGATAAATATCAGTTTTCAGAATGATATTTCTCATAGCATATCGGATGTTCCCAGAATAACTTCGGCCTTTCATTAAAGACGTAATTATCTTTTTATTTTAAAATCTTGATCTATGCTTCTCAAATCATTTTTCTATGTCATGATCGCATGTTGCATCACAGTTGTTGCAATATCCTGCGGCGGCGAAGGGGTTAAAAAAGATGCCCCTGCCGTAGACGTCACTGCACTGGCCAACAAACAGTCAGAAACTCGTGGACCCATCATCACAGAAGAACAAATACCGGTTACTCATCCATTGAACAATGAATGGGTAGCTGATGGCAAAAAAATTTATGAATTAAAATGCCAGCCATGTCATAAACTCACAGAGGAAAAACTAGTTGGTCCGGGCTGGAAAGGAGTTACCCAAACAAGAACCGGGGTATGGATTTTAAACATGATAACGAATACCGACTATATGTTGGATAAGGATACGGCTGCACAAAAACTCCTGGAGTTATGCATGGTACGTATGCCCAATCAAAATCTTTCGTTCAATGATGCCCGCCATGTCTGGGAATTTCAACGAAGCAATGACGGCGAAAAGTAAAATGCTTTTTCACCTCCAACGGCAAATGAATTTTTAACTCCTTAAATATTTTGTATGAAACTTCCTTTTGTAAAATTGACCCTGGTTTTTCTAACCCTTGCAACAGCGTGGATGACCGGTTGCAAACCACGCGGCGCTCAATCTGCCGTAAGTGGTGATGCTGCACAAAAAGCTTACGTCGCTCCCGGCAAATACGATGAGTTCTACGATTTTGTTTCGGGTGGATTTAGTGGCCAGATAAGTGTATACGGAATACCTTCTGGCAGATTGTTCAGAGTGATTCCTGTTTTTTCAGTTGATCCCGAAAAGGGCTATGGCTACTCCGAAGAAACAAAAGCGATGCTCAATACATCACATGGTTTTGTTCCCTGGGGTGATCAGCATCACATTGCTATTTCTGAAACGAATGGCATACAGGATGGTCGCTGGGTTTTTGGAAATGAAAATAATACCCCGCGAATTGCCCGCATTGATCTCAAAACTTTTCGCACAGCAGAGATCATCGAAATACCAAACAGCGCAGGCAATCACTCCTCTCCATTCATCACAGAAAATTCGGAATATGTTGTTGCGGGCACACGATTCAGTATTCCAATGGACAATACAAACGGCGACGTACCCATTAACACATACAAACAAAATTTCAGGGGCACGGTAAGTTTCATCCATCCTGATTCATCCACTGGCCGCATGAATATTGCTTTCCAGATTTTATTACCGGGAGTAAATTTTGACCTGGCAAGAGCAGGAAAAGCAAAATCACATGGCTGGGTATTTTTCAGTTGCTATAATTCAGAAAAGGCGCATACGTTGCTTGAAGTAAATGCAAGCCAGAAGGACAAAGATTTTATTCTTTGTGTGAACTGGAAGAAAGCAGAAGAATATGTCAAAGCAGGCAAAGCAGAAAAAAGAGCTGTAGCATATGCTCATAATGTTTATGATGAAAATAAGCATATGGCTACTTCTGAAATCGAAAAAGAAGTACTGGTTCTTGATCCGAAAGATTGTCCTGACATGGTATACTTTATGCCTTGTCCAAAATCACCTCATGGTTGTGATACAGATCCAACCGGCGAATACATTGTAGGAAGCGGGAAACTTGCTGCGGTGATTCCTGTTTTTTCATTTACAAAAATTCAGAAAGCAATCGCAGATAAAAATTTTGATGGTGACTATGATGGCATCCCTGTTTTAAAATATGATGCGGTGTTACATGGTGAAGTGCAAAAGCCAGGTCTTGGTCCTTTGCATACCGAATTTGACGCAGATGGGAATGCGTACACTTCATTTTTTATTTCATCTGAAATTGTAAAATGGAGATTGTCTGATTTAAAAGTTCTTGACAGGGTTCCTACTTATTACTCTGTTGGCCATTTATCGGTTCCAGGCGGACCCACAAGAAAACCCTGGGGCAAGTATGTAATTGCTTACAATAAGATTACCAAAGACCGCTACCTGCCAACCGGGCCAGAGCTCTGCCAGAGTGCGCAGCTATATGACATTACGGGTGATAAAATGAAACTGATCCTTGACTTTCCAACGATCGGCGAACCACATTACGCAGAAGCTATTCCGGCAGATCTCATTATGAAGAATTCTCAAAAGATCTATAAAATTGAAGACAACGAAAATCCATGGGTAGCTAAAGGTGATAAAAATGCAAGAGTGGAACGAAAAGGAAATGAAGTGCATGTTTATATCACAGCTATCCGTTCACATTTTAATCCCGATAATATTGAAGGCGTGAAGTTGGGAGATATCGTTTATTTCCATGTTACTAATCTTGAACAGGACTGGGATATTCCTCATGGCTTTGCTGTTAAAGGTGCCAATAATGGTGAGTTGCTGATTATGCCAGGCGAAACACAAACTCTTGCATGGAAACCTGACCGCACGGGAGTATTTCCATTCTATTGTACAGATTTTTGCTCGGCATTGCACCAGGAAATGCAGGGGTACATTCGTGTAAGCGTTACAGGTTCCAAGGTGCCGATTAGTTTCAGCATGGGAAAAAACGAACCGGCAGCAGAAACTAAATAATAAACAATATTTTCTTCCAAATCCTGGCTGATCTTTCAGCCAGGATTTGAGAACATAAAACAGATGTTATGAAAAAGATATTCCAAATATTACCAGTATTTACGGCTGTAATTTTTTTAATATCATGCAACAATACCAAACAAACACCGGCTGTATCATCGGCGTCCTCAAATGAAACAACAAAAGATGCAGGCCAGGCGAATGTGAATGATGATGCTTCCATGAAAAATATTGTGAAAATTGCCATTGGTTCCCCTGATCATACAACTTTGGTGGCTGCATTAAAGCAGGCAGAGTTAGTGGATGTGCTTGCCAATCCGGGACCATTTACTGTGTTTGCTCCTACGAACGCTGCATTTGATAAACTGCCAAAGGGAACACTTGATGATCTGATGAAACCCGAAAAAAAGGCTGATCTGCAGAATATTTTACAGTATCATGTTACAACGTCATCACTGAAAGCGGATTTTTTTAAAGACGGTCAAACGATCGGAATGGTGAATGGAGATAAGATCACTATTAACGTAAAAGATGGAAAAATAATATTGAACAATTCAGCAACCATTGTTGCATCGGTGCAGGCATCCAACGGTATGGTACATATTATTGACGGCGTGTTATTACCGCCGGCGAAGAAATAAAAACTTATGAAAAATCATTTAAGCATTCCATCAAGAATTTTGGTGGCTTTTGCATCCGGCGCACTGGTTGCTGTTTTCTTTTTACCCGTATGGCGCATCGATCTTTTTGCTCCGCAATACCCGGAAGGCCTTACCATGTATATCTGGATCAATACTATTACGGGCCAGGTAGATATCATTAATGGCCTGAATCATTATATCGGGATGAAACATATCAATGTGGCCATGTTCCCTGAATTTAAATTTCTCCCGTACGTGGTTGGATTTTTTATGTTATTAGGAATGACAGTTGCCATTACAGGTAAAAGAAGATTTTTAGTTTATTATTTAGTGCTTACGGTTATCGGTGGAATATCAGTCATGGTTGATTTTTATCAATGGGGATACAACTATGGACATAATCTTGATCCTAACGCGCCCATCCAGGTTCCGGGTTTGTCCTATCAGCCGCCATTATTCGGACACAAGCGATTATTGAATTTCGATGCATATTCCTTCCCCGATGTGGCAGGATGGATCGTGGTGGCCGCCTCCGCGTTGGCTTTTGGGGTTTGGTTTGCAGAGTGGTACAGGCAACATAAGTCAAATAAAAAACTAAAATCAGTTTCAAAAGTGAGTGTTGCCGCTAGTGTCTTATTATTTTTTATTTTTTCCTGCTCAAACAAACCTCAGCCATTTAGCTATGGTAAAGATGTTTGCGACAATTGCATGATGACAATCGTTGATCCGAAATTTGGCGGCGAACTCATTACAAAAAAAGGAAAGGCTTATAAGTTCGATGATTTGGCTTGCATGATACATTTCCTGAAATCAGGTCCCATAAACGAAAATGATATCTCGCAAAAACTTGTCATTAATTTTCAAAACCAAAATGATTTTATTGATGCAGGCAAAGCCTTCTATTTAATAAGCCCCGAATTGAAAACGCCGATGGGTGGTAATGCAGGTGCATTTGTTTCTCAGCAGGAAGCTGAAAATAATAAAACGAGAATACCGGGAGATGTTATGAATTGGGATGTGGTGTACAGTAAACTGCGATAAATAATGAAAACGCTATTGACGATACTATCCACCTTATTTTTCTTCTGTTCTTCTGCAAAAAAAATTGTAGTCGGCATTGATCAGCAGATCAGGAGCCTGAAGAATGCAGTCTCCATTGCAAAAGACAAGGACACGATTTTGCTGAATGCAGGCATTTATAAAGAGGGAAACATCATCATAACAAGATCGATTACCATTATTGGCAATGGCGATCCTGTTTTAGATGGGGAAAATAAATATGAGATTTTTACTGTCAGCGGGAAAAATATAACTATCAGGGGGATCACTTTCCGCAACTCCGGCTATTCTGCCATGAATGATTATGCTTCCATTAAAATAGTTGATGCAGCTAACATAACTGTAGAAAATAATACAATTATCGACGCTTATTTTGCCATTCATATTTCAAACACGCTTTCTGCTGTTATTCGCCACAATACGATCACCGGTTCACCCAAATCGGAACAACTAACGGGTAATGGCATTCATTTATGGAAATCAAGCCATGCTTTGATCGATGGCAACCATATACAGGGTCATCGCGACGGCATTTATTTTGAATTTGTTTCTTTTTCTACTGTTCAGAATAATTTGAGTGAGAATAATATCCGGTACGGGATTCATTTTATGTTCTCTAACGATGATGTGTATTTTAATAATACGTTTAAGAGAAATGGTGCCGGCGTTGCCGTGATGTATTCCAAAAAAGTAAATATGGAATGGAATCATTTTGAACAGAACTGGGGGGCGGCAACTTATGGCATTTTACTGAAGGATATTTCTGACAGTTATATCCAGCACAATATTTTTTTTAAAAATACGATTGCACTTCACCTGGAAGGAACAAGCCGGATAGATATCCGGCAGAACATATTTAAGGAAAATGGCTGGGCCATTAAAGTACAGGCCAGTTGCGACGACAATAATTTCTACTACAACAATTTTATCGGCAACAGTTTTGATGTGGGTACGAATGGAACAATGATGCTGAATAAATTTTATAATAATTACTGGGATAAGTATGAAGGGTATGATATGAACAAGGATAATATTGGTGATGTACCGTATCATCCCGTAAGTATGTATTCAATGATTGTGGAAGAAAACCCGAATTCGTTGATTCTTTTGAGAAGTTTTATGGTAGGGCTTCTCGACAGGGCCGAAAAAGCAATGCCCAGCCTTACTCCCGAAAATTTAGTTGATGACAAACCAATGATGAAGCCGAATAAGTTATGATCAGTCTTGAACATATCAGCAAAAAATTTAAAAAAATAAAGGCATTGGATAATGTCTCGGCACAATTTGACCAGGGCCAGGTGGTTTCGTTGATCGGTCCGAATGGTTCGGGCAAAACAACACTGATCAAGAGTATACTGGGCATGGTAAAACCGGACGATGGAAAAATTTATGTAAATGAACAATTGATTAATGGCGATCCTTCTTATCGTGAAAAAATTGGTTACATGCCACAGATTGGTCGCTATCCTGATAATATGAAAGTGGGCCAGTTGTTCAGCATGATGAAAAATATCCGTAATGCAGAGGAAGAGAAATTGGATAATGATCTCATCATAAAATTTAATCTTCTTTCGATTTTCGATAAATCAATGAGAACACTCAGCGGAGGTACAAGACAAAAAGTGAGTGCGGCACTGGCCTTTTATTTCTATCCTGATATTCTGATACTGGATGAACCTACGGCGGGACTTGATCCCTTGTCATCCGAAGTGTTGAAAGAAAAAATTATTGCTGAAAAAAAAAGGAACAAACTAATTCTTATTACCTCACATGTGTTAAGTGAACTGGATGAACTGACCACTCATATAATGTATTTGCAGGAAGGAAAGCTGCAATTTTTTAAGGAGATAGAAATTCTAAGGGAAGAAACAGGAGAATTAAAGTTAGGGAAAGCCATTGCCCAAATTATGAGAGAGGATACCAAAAAGAGTTGGGTGAACGAACTGTTCGGGCAAAAAAAATCAAGACCATGATGAAGTTATCAAGATATGTTTTATATGACATTCTCCGGAATAAGGTCATCATAGCCTATACCATTTTTTTGTTTATTGTTTCAATAAGCATGTTTCGCATGGAAGAAAACAGTGGCAAGGCCATGTTAAGCCTTTTGAATATCATACTTATCGTGGTGCCCCTGATCAGCATGATCTTCGCTACCATTCATTATTATAATTCTTATGAGTTTATTGAACTGATGCTTGCACAACCCATGAGCCGTAAAAAGATTTTATTAAGTGAATATACAGGCGTTGCTCTTTCCCTTGCAACAGCCTTTCTCATTGGTGTGGGTGTCCCTGTTCTTGTTTTTTCACCCGATGCAACGGGTTTTGCTATGATCTTTACCGGCTGCGTTTTGACACTTGTATTTACTTCTATTGCATTCTGGACCTCGGTAAAATCAAAAGACAAAGCAAGAGGAATTGGCTTTGCCTTGTTACTCTGGTTTTACTTTTCTCTTATCTATGATGGATTGGTTTTGCTGATACTTTTTTCTTTCAGCGACTACCCATTGGAAAAATTGACGCTGGTATTATCGGCATTGAATCCAATTGATCTTGGAAGAATCTTTATCATGTTAAAAATGGATGTAAGCGCATTGATGGGATACACGGGTGCATTATACCAGGATTTCTTTGGAAGCATTAACGGGATGTTGTTTACGACGGGCATCATGCTGTTGTGGACAATCCTTCCTTTGTACGGAGCACTTCGGACATTTAAAAAGAAAGACCTCTGAATACTTAAAAAAATTAAAAGACATATGAAGAATGAATTGTTATCAAAGACACTGGCTCAAATTGTAAACGAAAATCATCAAACAGCTTCTGTTTTTGAAAAATATGAGCTTGATTTTTGTTGCAATGGAAAACGTTCATTGCAAAAAGCCTGCGAAGAAAAAAAATTGACACCCGATTTTGTTGCAGGGGAAATTGAGATGGTTTCACATCAAGCCAATAATGCATCTAAAGATTTTGACAAACTTTCCTTAACTGAATTAGCCGACTATATTGTATCGACACACCATGCTTATACAAAGAACGAATTGCCCCGGATTTTTGCCTACCTGCAAAAGGTTTCATCAAAGCATGGGGACAGGCATAATGAGTTATACAAAGTATTTGAGATTTTTATCAGCCTCAGGGAAGAATTAGAGCTACACATGCAGAAAGAAGAAGTAATTCTTTTTCCGAGAATAAAAGACCTGGAGCATTTCTCCGGAAATGATAAACAGGGTAAAATGAACATCCAGACGCCGGTAAACGTGATGGAAAACGAGCATGAGCACGCGGGGAATCTGCTTAGAGAAATCAGGCAATTGGCCAATAATTATACACCTCCGGTGGATGCCTGCACCACTTATCGTCTGAGCTTTGCGGCATTACAGGCCTTAGAAACGGATCTGCACCAGCACATTCATCTCGAGAACAATATCCTTTTCCCAAAAGCAATTGCGTTATTTAATTCAACGCAGGGAGTACAATGATGTGCCGGAAAAAAAGGTATAGTACTTACAGTGGTTCAAAATATATTTGCGCACAATGAAATGGATCGCAACTTCAATATTGATTCTTCTCGTCGCGACTCAGACTTTCAGCAAATGGATCATGATGGCTGAGTTCAGTATATACAGAAATTATATAGCAAAAAATCTTTGCGAAAACCGCTACAGGCCAATGTTACATTGCAATGGTAAATGTATACTAATGAAAAAAATGGCGGCAGAAGAAAATCAATCTTCTCCGGCGGGAACTATTAAATTAAATTGGGAAACCCTGGTGTTTATAGACACCCATGCAGAATATTCGGGGAAAAATTTCCTTATGGTATCCAAACGTTTTCTACCAGCGGAATTTTATGGTCATTATGATTCATTCGCCCCTGATGTTTTTCGCCCTCCGCTTGATTGAATAAACACAATTTTCGATTATTTTATTTATTCAAATTCATTAAAACAGTAAGGATGAAAAAGTTATTTTCCGTCATCCTGATGACGGGCATCGTCTCTTTATCCGAAATAAAGGCATGCGATATTTGCGGATGTGGCGTCAGCAATTGCTACATGGGCATTTTCCCGCAATTCAGTCACACATTTTTTGGTCTTCGTTATCATTTCAGCAGTTTTAGTACCCGCCTCGCAAATGATCCTACGCAATTCAGTAAAGATTTCTACCAAACAATAGAATGGTGGGGAGGATGGAACATTGGCAAAAGATTCCGGGTACTTGCATTTGTTCCATACAATTTCAATCATCAGAACTCTGATGAAGGTATAACCAACCGGAAAGGTATTGGTGATATTACAGTACTGGCCAATTATAAAGTCTTTGAAGCACGTTCAGTTAGTGGCAACAATACGGTCATTTCGCAGCAGTTTTGGATAGGCGGGGGTTTAAAATTGCCCTCTGGAAAATTTGATATTGAGGCAAATGATCCCGATGTTGCTGCAATTGCTAATGGACAGCTTGGTTCAGGAAGTACAGATCTTTTATTAAACGCTATGTATAGCATACATATCAATCGCTTTGGTATTAATACAACAGCAAGCTACAAGATGAATTCTGTTAATAAGAATGAATACAGGTTTGGAGACAAGCTATCAGCGAACAGCTTTGTTTATTACCCGGTTGTCTTTTCAAAAACAGTGATTAGCCCTAATCTTGGTTTGTTATATGAACATACAAAGGCAAGTGAATTAAAAGACAATAAGATTGATTTAACCGGCGGCCACATTTTGAATGGGTCACTGGGGGCCGAGATAAGTTTTAATAAAATTGCCGTGGGTTTCAATGTACAGCTTCCATTTGTCCAAAAATTTGCCGAAAATCAAACAAAAGAAAGAGTAAAGGGAATGTTCCATGTAACTATTGCGATATAAGAATGGAGGTAAAAAATATATCGTGGTAAATAAATAAATGATAAAAATCATATACAGTTATTTTAAAAATCAGGTGTGACAATTCCCTGTCATCCTACTTTTATCGCATAATAAATGCGTGGATAAACAACATCCGCCTAAGTGCGGAAAATCGTTGGTTTTCGTTTCAATAGCACCCACCCCTGATTCCTCAGGGGTGGTTTTATTATTATTCATAAAGGATATTCAAAAATTCACGTACGTAAAGCTCTACGCTTATCTTTGAAAATTCTCAAACACTTGTTTGCAGATAGGAGGTTTTATGCGTATTGATATTATCACTGTTCTCCCGGAGCTTCTTGAAAGCCCTTTAAATCACAGTATCATGAAAAGGGCTCAAAATAAAGGCTTGCTCGAAGTGCAGGTACACAACCTCCGGAATTGGGCTGTAAATGAATATGGACAGGTAGATGATTATCAATATGGCGGCGGCGCAGGCATGGTGATGATGTGTGAACCTTTGGCAAATGCTATCGAGCAATTAAGCAAACAAGTAAGATATGATGAAATCATCTACCTGACACCAGATGGAAAAACATTCGATCAGAAAGAAGCAAATAATTTATCAATAAAAGGAAACCTTTTATTGATCTGCGGCCATTATAAAGGAATTGATGAACGAATCCGGGAACACTTTATCACAATGGAAATTTCTATTGGCGATTACGTAATAAGCGGGGGAGAATTAGCAGCTGCAATTTTAATTGATGCTGTTGGCCGACTGATCCCCGGGGTATTAAATGATGAGACTTCAGCACTTTTTGATTCTTTCCAGGATCATTTATTGGCTCCGCCTGTTTATACACGACCCGCCAAATTTCGTGGCTGGGAGATCCCCCATGTATTATTGAGCGGGGATCCTAAAAAAGTAGATGAATGGCGACAAGAGCAATCATTAAAAAGAACCCGTGAAAAGAGACCAGATATACTCCGGGACGAGACAGATCAATAAAAAGTCCCGCCAATTGACGGGACCGGACATTGTGTGAAATTGTTATAGCAAGCTCTTCTTATTTCAATGGGTTAAGGAATCAATGTTAGTTCGGGTTGCGACCTTTTTCAATATGACAGAGCCCGTCATAGGGGTGTGAATAAACATCTGGGTTATTTTTAAACGATCACGGTCTTATTTTCAAGTCTCTTCGGAGTGCTTCAGCTTATATATTAATTTACTTATGATTAAAATAGTCAAGTTCCTAATTTAAAAAAGGCCCCGCCAAGACTAGCAGGGCACACCCTTAACCATACGAAACCAAAATCTTTATAAAAAATTAATTGTTATTTAATTGAGGATACAAAAATAGCAACCGTTGAAAACAGAATGAATTAAAATCGTTCAACTGGCTAAAATTGGCGTCGAAATTAGTGTTGTTCCATTAAGGATTTACCGCGGATCAATTTTACATTCCCCGTACGCTTTAATACACCCCAGCTTTGTGTTTCTCCCTTAATGGCTTTTCGAATGGAGCGGAATAAAACCACATACATCAATTGACGATACA
Source organism: Chitinophagales bacterium (assembly GCA_044448365.1). Lineage (GTDB taxonomy): Bacteria > Bacteroidota > Bacteroidia > Chitinophagales > Chitinophagaceae > VBAU01. The sequence goes on along the minus strand of JBIOGV010000027.1, from coordinate 6,746 downwards.
CAAACCGTTGTGGCAAGAGCCAGATCAGCTTGAAAGGCTTTTGTTTTTCAAAAACGAAAGCCAATAAGGAAACAGTCATATCTACTAAAAGAAATAAAGCGTAAAACAATAAAATCTTGTTCCTGCTGGCAGGATCATGGCGATTCCAAACCAGGCTCAGGATAAATAGGAGATCGGCTATTGGCGCAAATATGGGAGCCAGTATCTGGAATAATAAAATATTGGGAAGCGCAATTAATCCTAAAGATCTGTATTTAGGGTTAAAACACGCATCCCTGTTCTTCCAAAAGCTTTGCATAATGCCATAATTCCACCGAAACCGTTGCTTCATGAATTGGTTTAATGTTTCCGGTGCCTCTGTTATAGCAATGGCTTCGGTACAATTTCGAATTATATAACCATTACGCAAAATGCGAATAGTAAGGTCACAGTCTTCTGCCAGTGTATCGATGGTAAATCCACCGGCCTTTACAATAGCCTCTCTTTTAAATGCACCAATAGCACCGGGAACTACGGTTATACAATTGATGAGATCAAAAGCACGACGGTCAAAATTCTGAGCTGTTATATATTCAATAGACTGCCAGATAGTAAGGATAGTTTTTTCATTTCCTACTTTTACATTGCCCGCAATAGCACCTACATCAGGTTGGTTGAAATACTTCATTAATTTAGTGATTGCATCAGGCAGTAGCTGGGTATCTGCATCAATACATACTACATAATTGCCATCACAATTTGCAATTCCGAAATTCAATGCCGAGGCTTTGCCTCCATTCACTTTTTTCAGCACCTTTACTTTTTCATTATTCAAAAAAGCATTGCAGACTTTTTCATAAGTATGATCTTTTGAGCCGTCGTCGACAAAAATAATATCGAGATTTTCGTAATTCTGCTGTAACAGGTTTTCAACGGTTTTCACAGCATTTACCTCTTCATTAAAAGCGGGAATGATGATACTTACTTTTTCCTCTGGTCCGTTAACTGCAGCTAACAATTTTTTTTCTTTTTTTGCCCGGTAAAATTGCATGATTGCTAATGTGCCCATGAATAAAATTCTTACCAGCCCTAATATTATGGCAACCCAAAAAGCACCAACAAGCAATTTCTCTGACCAGTAAAAAATTGTACTGGCCCACCCGCTGAATTTTACAATATCTGTATGAACAGGAGGCATGATCGCATCTTTCGGTAAATTCAATATTTCGCTGATTGATGCAAACTTTATTCCTCTTGATTTAAAATAGTGTATGATGCGGGGTAGGGCTTCCACTGTTGCATCACGGTTTCCGCCGGCATCATGCAGCAATATGATGCCTTTTGTGCTGTCTGATTCGTATTGTCGTATCACTCTGTTATAAATACTGTCTGCGTTCACTCCATGTTTTGTATCCCAGTCATCCGGATCAATACTTTCTCCTACTGTATAATAACCATCCTGCCTGGCTATTTCAACCGGTTTCAGTTCTTCTAACTTTGTGGGTTCCGCATCTGCATTATAAGGCGCACGAAACAGTATGGTACTCCTGCCTGTTGCTGTTTCAATTAATAAACGGGTGGCTTCTATTTCTGCTTCCGCACGATCTTCACTGACGATGGCTATATTCGGGTGAGTGAATGTATGATTGCCTATTTCAAAACCTTCGCGATAAATTCGTTTTAAAAGCGGGAGATGATTTTCTGCATTGATCCCTATAATAAAAAATATAGCCGGTACTTTTTCCTTTTCCAGTATGTCAAGAACCCGCGGAGTGTATTCAGGATCGGGGCCATCATCAAAAGTCAGCACTACTCTTTTTGTTACTTTAATATCTGAAATAACTGTATCCCGGCTAAAAACTTTTCTAAACCGTTTCTTTGTTATCGTGATAGTCCTGTTCGTTGTATCTTCCTTAAGTACACTGCCAAATCTTTTTATCACATAACGGGTAGGCAATTGCAGGTAATTTTCTTCACTTACTAAATTATCCGAGGAATCATTTTCTATACCAATAACACCCTTTTGCGGATTGCTGACGACATCAAGTACTTCGCCATCCCCGGAATAATCCGGCTTTTCTGTGATCATATCCAGGCTATCGAGCGACAGAAAATTAAATGGATGAGAAGTCAATGCCCCGTTACTCAAATCTCTGCTGTAAAACTTCCAGATGCGTTCATCTTCTGAACCGAGACGCCACAGTGCCACTCCTGCCGTGCCATACTGATCAGCAAACCGTATGGTATTAAAATTACCCCCGGCATCAACAAAATAAACCTTATGGTCCGTGCTATCAACGTCTGTATAATTATATGAACAGTTATAAGAATCATTATCAAAATTGATGGGAGCATTAAATATTCTTGCCGTAGATAATGCGTGTTGATAGGTAACGCTTTCACCCTCTTCTCCATCGGGCCAGTCATAGCCAAACGCGGCTATAGCCAGAACAATTTTTGACGGTGGAATTTTTTTTGCTATCTCATCTGTTTCCTTCTCTATCCATTTCTGATCACTGATAGGACCTGGCACGCTTTCACCCCAATGTTGATCATACGCCATTAAAAAAACATAATCATTATATTTTGCAAGCTCTTTTACATCATAATCCTCATCATTGGGCAAAATATCCTGTGTAATCAGAAATCCCGAGGAATGAAGTTTTGCCGAAAGTTCTTTCAAAAAAATCTGCATTGGCTCAATGCTGCTTTCTTTTAATTCTTCAAAATCAATATTTATACCCTGCAGCTTATATTGTTGCAGGTATTTGTATGTATCATTGATCAATTGTTCTCTTTTCACCTTATCCCGAAGAACTTTATCTAATAATTCACCATCAAAATCCCCGCTATGGGTCATAAAGTTTGCATTGGAAAGTATAGGAAGTATCTTAACAGTATGTTGCTTCATGAAATTAAAAGCAACTGTATCTACGGACAGATGTATTTTACCTGTAGCAGAATCAATAAAAAACCATTCGGGAATCACTGTATTCAGATCACCAATATGCGTTTGTAAAGAAAACCAGGCCTGGGGATCCCAATCCACATAGAAAGCAGCTCTTATTTTTTCTGTGCTGGTTTTATTTTTTATTGCGGGCAGTTTTTTTTCAGAAGCAATCAATGAATCATTATGTTGCTTTACTTTTATGTAATCAGCAATTCCTTTGTATTTGGCAATTTCTTTTTTTGTAAATCCCTTTGGTACGGTTTCAATGCTTTTTTTATGTGCCTGCGAAAATAACGGGAGTTGGGGTTTGATATCGGTTTTCCAGGCTATCCATACAACAGGAAAAAGCAGTATAAGAAAAAAGATTGCCAGACGGCTAAACCATTGGAAAGTTCTCCATCGAAAGGACGAGGATGTTTGAAAGATTTGTTTTTCAGTATTCATTTTCGAGCCACGAAATTATCAAGATAGATGCCTGTTTGGATGCAAAACTATAAATTAGTAAATATCTAACATTAAGGGATAAGTTCACTTGCTTCTCTGAGTGCAAGCTGGCAAGTGGTGTCAATTAGAACAAAATTATCGCTTATACCGGCAAAACCAGCCTGATTTTCAGAATCCTGTTCTATTTGCTGAAGTAGAGGGGTAAGCTGTAACAGCCCCAAGCAGGAAACGGTAGATTTCATTGTGTGAGCAGCAGAAGCAATTTTTTTATAATTTTTCTGCTCGATTGCAACCTTAAGCTCATTTAATTCTTCGGGTACCTGTGCAGAAAAAGACCGTATCATGTTTTTTTCAAAGTTCCTGTCGCCATTGGAAAGTGTTTGTAAGTACTCCAGGTCGATCACAGAAGCAGTCGATTTGAAACTGCTTTGTGCACATTTATTTATCCGCTTATACAGTTGTTCTTCATTCAATGGTTTGGATATATAATCATCCATACCCGCACCAAAGCATTTTTCTTTTTCCCCCGCCAGTACATGTGCTGTCATTGCAATAATTGGTATGGTCAAATGAAGATCATTTCTTATTTTATCGGTAGTAGTATAACCATCCATTTCAGGCATCTGGATATCCATCAGGATCATATCATACTTACCTGCTTTTTCTTTTAATACATCTACTACCTCAACGCCATTTGTTACCAGGTCAAAATCAATCTGCCACTGACGAAGCAGGTGCTGAATCAGTTTTTGATTCATTGGGTTGTCTTCAGCCACCAGTAACTTTATTTTTTTAAGAAGAGGTTCTGCAACTAAAACTGAAGAATAATCAGGCGATGTAATTTCACTTTCATTTGCAATTTGATAAGGTAGTACTACTGTAAATGCAGAACCTTTACCGGGTTCACTTACAACAGAAATAGTTCCATTTTGAATTTCTACCAGTTGCTTAACGATCGACAAGCCAAGGCCGGTGCCTCCATACCGGCGTGTGGTTTCAGGATGTGCCTGGTGAAAACGTTCAAAAATTTTTTTCTGTTTTCCCGGTTCTATTCCAATTCCCGTGTCGGAAATCATAAAACTGATCCAGGCCGTTCCTTCTCTTTCCCTGTTACATTCGACTTTTACCGATACTCCACCTTCATGAGTAAATTTTAAACCATTACCGATAAGATTGATCAAAACTTGTGTCAGCCGGATCGCATCACCTTTAAATATTGGTGGTGTGGAATCATCTACCTGTGTATGCAGATATAAATTGAGATTTTTTGCTTTTACATTCATCATTGTGATAATGGAATCCATTAGTTCTCTCAAATTAAAAGGAAGTGTTTCGATATGCATCATACCCGATTCAATACGGGAAAGATCGAGGACGTCATTAATGATTGTCAATAAATTTTCTGAAGAAGAACGAATAGATCTTACGTATTCCTGTTGATTTTTGTCAAGGTTTGTTTTTTGCAAAAGACCGGTAAATCCAAGAATCGCATTCATTGGAGTTCTTATTTCATGGCTCATGTTCGCCACAAATTGCTCCTGGGTCTTTGAAGCCTCTTTTAATTTTTTTTCTGAAGTATCGAGTATTTGAATCAATCTTTGCTGGCGCTGACCCCGGTCGATGAGATACCAAAAAGCAGTAATGGATACCAGGCAGGCAACTAGGGCAAGTATAATTCCCCAGCTATTCGCTTTATCGCCATTAGTACTCACAGAAGCCGAAATATTACTCAGGGCTATTTGCCTGCTGTCATTAATCTGTGTAATGACCTGGATGACGCTATCACGGATCGTTCTTCCCCTGAGAGTGCGGATCAAAGCTAAAGCTGAATCGCTTCCCTTCGCATGGAGCAGGTTAATTACCTGGTTGCTGTTTTCAATTTTCTCCGTCATTAAGAATTTAAGATCATCTAATAATTTTGATTCAGATGTAGGCCTGATTGCACGGTCAATTTGAGTAAGTTCATTTTGAATAACATGATAGTCCCTGTCTAATTCCAGAATATGTTGTGCATCGTGATTATTGACCAGGTCTCTCAATGCGCTTTCCGAAAAGATGACATCAGTTTGCAGTTTTTGCAACTTTGTTTTTATATGGAGTTCATTTAGCAGGCTCTCATTGTCGCTGATCAGATATTTGATACTTTTTCCCGAATTGTATTGAAGAAAAACGATCAGGATAATGCTTGCAAGAAAAATAACCAGGATAAAGTATTTAAACCTCTTCTTTATCATGCCCTGAAAGAATTGATTCAACGTAAATTACAAAAAAACCTTGTCGAATCATCTACACATCTTTTCGAAGGCGTCTGTAACATAAGATAATAATAATGATTGAAGCAATTGCGATAAAAATAGTAAGAAGAAGAATAAGCGTCCGTTGCTGATTGTTTAGCTCAGATAAAAAGAGATATTCACTGGCTGCCAAAGCCAATATGCAAAGGAGAAAAATAATAATATACTTCATCTTCATAAAACTATGACCTGCCTTTTAACTTATCCGGAAATAGAACCCGGTCAAATATATAAGCTAATAGTAATAATAAGGGTCAAATTAGTTGGCAAACTCGTTTCTGTCGTTGAAAGGTTAAAAATTATCGCTGACCTTATAAAAGATTCAGCCTGTTGTTCAGGGGATTTTTATGGGTTTCAGCCACGGGGATCGTGGCACCGTTAATATTGATAACTCCCTCCTCAATAAAATCGATCTTGTTGAGGGCTATGATGTAGCTGCGATGAACACGCATAAATTTTAAAGACGATAATTTTTCCTCAACTGATTTTAATGTTGCATGCACTATATGAAATTTCTGGGGAGTAAAGATCTTCACATAATCACCCATTGCTTCGAGATACAGGATATCATCTGCGCTGATCTTTTTGAGAATACCATTATCCTTTACAAAAACAAATTCCTTGTCTCTTACCTCTACCTGTTCTTTATTGCTTTCCATTGCTTCCCGCACACGTTCGATGGCTTTAAGGAAACGGGCCGGCTCGATCGGCTTCACCAGGTAATCAACAACATTTAATTCAAAAGCATCCACTGCATAATCGGTTTTTGCAGTGGTAAAAATGATAAAGGGGCTTTTTTTACCAAGATTTTTTGTAAGCTCTATCCCGGTCATACCCGGCATTTCAATATCCAAAAGCAGAAGGTCAACATGATTTTTGTTGACAATGTTGTAGGCTTCCATTGCATTTTCGCATTCGGAAACTAAAAAAAGGTCTTTTACCAGCTCTACAAGTTTTTTCATGACCAAACGGGCCATAAGATTGTCGTCAACAATAATACAATTCATGGTTTCGCAACAAAGGAATAACAATTTAAAAAATAACTCTGAGATTACAAGTTTACCCAGTTACCAGATAAT
>JBIOGV010000026.1:0-23464 GCA_044448365.1 Chitinophagales bacterium | reverse complement strand
GGTGCTATCAATTCAGCCAGCCAATTGAACCAAACTCCAATTTTCAGAACTGTGTGTGGTAGAAAATGGAACCATCGGCTCAAAGGACCCGGAATGGGCTGCGTTTCGAAATGATAATAGAGAGCAGTGCCACTGCGCCATATTTCGTCCCCGCGGATCTTGATCAATCCGGCACCAAGCATTAGACGGAATATCAGCCAACGGAATAAAAAGATGATTGCTATCGGCGGCGCTTGCCGGGGAAAAGGACGCAGGTCGAGAAGGGGACAAAGGAAGATGGCGAGAAAACCAGTCTCGCTAAGCTGGATCTCCCAACCGTATCCATACCATTCTTGTCCCACATGAACAAAGGACATATAGAGAAACCAGAGAATAGAAAGCAACGGCACATTCGCGAATCCCACAACAACTACACAGGAAAACAGGAATCCGATCCAGGCGAAAGTCAACAGAGCTGTATCAGAATGCCAAAACCAAAAAACTGAAGGCAGTCGTACGAAACCAGCTCCATAGGAACCAAGTGCAGCACTTACATTTTTGAGATAGATCCCAAGTGGAGTCAGCCCATGAGAACCGATCAATGGAAGAATTTGATTGATCGCTGCAAGAAAGGCTATAGCATAAACTATTCCCAGCAAACGAAGGATCATGAAGCGGGTGAGCCAGTAGCTTTGACGGGTGACTGTCTCGTGAGACCGTTCTTCCAGTTCATTATCCATTTCGTAAGTCACTTCATTTGTTTTGGTAGTCGCAGAAAGTGTTTATGTCATGGCAGTCGAATGTATGAAAGCCTAAGAAAATTTATCAAGCCTTGAGTGAATTTAATAAATAATTGCAGCCTTTTTATTAAAAATACTCTTCAATGCTCTCTTAGTTACATGGTATGGGATATATCATGCACACCTGAACAGTAAGGTTTGGAAGATGAACAAATGTTATCGATATTGAAAGAAGGAGATTAAAATTCCGTGGTAATAGAATTATTATTTTCGGGTTAAAATTTTTCAATATTAATTCCTTTTGCCTGCAAAATCGTTAATTCGATCTCTCTTTTTTCTTCATCTCCTAATCTTTTATAGGAACTGGTATTTTGCGATCCTGACCACATTAAAAATTCAGCATTGTCATGATCGAAAAAGACTTCTTTATGTATTTCCTCAAAACGTTCTAAAAGCGATACCATCCGGGGATAATAAAGCTGGTATATTAATTCATGTTGTTTTGATTCATCACTATCCATCAGGACAAAAAAATCATTATTGAGAAAGCCGGAGTTATGATTTCTATTTAACCCGAAACCTGCAATACTGGCAAGAGCCTTGTCATCTCCTTGTTTTGCACTTTTATAAATATCCAATAACACACAATGCATGATCTCATGTATCAGTGTAGCTGCGAGTGCATCGTCCGTCGCCCGGCTATTAAACCTGTTTAATTTCAAATGGTATATTGTATCGCTGACCTGGTATCGTATGGCAGCCGAATTCTCAAAACTGCTGCAGGTCACATCGTATAAATAAATAGTAAATCCATTTTTGTTCAAAAGAAATCCCTTTTGAAATATGGATTCAGCAAAAGCCGCAGAGAGATCTTTGATCACAGCAGGGAGGCGTTTCAGAGAGGAGGTATTATAATACGGATAAATTGAGAAGAATCTCCATCGGCTTGTTTCAACCGGAGTTCATTGGAAATGGCAGATCCCATCATAGCAATATTATTTTGATGTCGCCCAAATGGAGCGAAAACAGACATTACGAGAGTAATAAAAGTTGATTTCACATGCATATTGTTATTGCGGCTGATAAAATTTAATTTTTGTTTGTGTTTGTGATGACAAACTTTTTTCATCGTGTTTCCATTTGTTCTTCAAAGGCCCTGACCAGCTTTTGAATATCGATCATTGTTTGTTCGTCAGTAATTTTATTTTCAGCATTTAATTTTACCTGGATGAATGAAACCAGGTACTGGGTCTCTTCATCAATTTTTGCTTCAATTGTTTCTAATGTTCCCAGCAGGGATTCATGGGCTTTTCTTCCGGATGTTGAAGCGGTAATAAGTGCAACAGGTTTTCCGGAAAATTCGCCTGATGAAACAGTCCAGTCCAATGCATTTTTTAATGTTCCCGGGACTCCCATTGCATACTCCGGTGTACATATCAGGACTCCATCAGAATTCTTTAGTTGGCTTCTGAAATTGCTCACAGCCTGGGGCGGGTACTCTGTGTCCAGGTCAGGATTGAAATGAGGAAGTTCAGTCAGCGTTTCAACAATAGTAATTTCAAGTTTTTCTTTTGTTAGTTCTTCTATCGCATGGATGAGCCGTAGATTGGATGAATTCCTTCTTGTGCTTCCTGAGATTGCAATTATTTTTTTTCTCTCTGTCATCTTAAAATATCCTTATTATTTATGCATTTATATTTCAATTCGTTTCTACCTGGACCAAACATCAGGGTTTCAATTTTTTTCTTTAGTTAGTTGACCCGGGTTTTATTTCGTGTTTAATTTTTTTTGGAGGAAGTGACTCCAATTAATATTACTGCAACCATAGGTATCAAGTTTGTTTTCATAAACGACATTCAAACTGATTATCTTTTATTCAAAACTGATTTTGCGGATGCGGTTATTGTTGGCGTCAGCCACATAGATGTTTCCCTGTTTATCAATTCCCAATCCCGCGGGATTATAAAATTTCGCAGACGATGCATCGCCGTCTTCATAGCCTGCCGTGCTACCGGCAAAAGTGGACACCAATCCCTGTGGTGTTATCTTACGTATACGATTGTCGTCTGACAGATAGATATTCCCCCGGTCATCTATAGCCATGTCAGTGATGAGAGTAAATAGAGCAGCATCTGTTTGCCCATCTCTGTATCCTGAAGAATCGCTACCGACAAAAGTGGAAACTTCCCCGGATGGGGTGATCTTACGGACCCGGGACCCGTCGGCAACGAATAAATTCCCTTGTTTATCTATAACTATGCCGCCGAGTGAGAAGAATTGTGCTGAATCTGCTTTGCCATTAACAAATCCTGTTTTACCATTACCCGCTATGGTAGTCACCTGGCCGGTAGTACTGATCTTGCGGATACGCCTGTTTTCATAATCCGATACATAAATATTTTCTTGTTCATCGGTTGTGATCCCGGCAGCCTCCTCGCCAAATTGCGCAGTAGGCGCTCCTCCGTCAGCATATCCTTCAACTCCCTCCCCGGCATAAACAGATACGAAAGCAGCGGACGATATTTTGCGAATACGCGGATCATCGAGATCCAATGTGTATACATTATCATTATTATCAATGGCAAGCTCGCTTGGTAAGACAAATCCTGCAACAGAGCCGTTACCGCTTGTAGTATCTCCGGTGCCCCTGCCTGCAAAAGTAGTAACCTGCCCATCAGCTATTTTCCGGATTCGATGATTGATAGCGTCTGCTACATATACGACTCCCTCTGCAGTAACGACTACATCAAGAGGAGCTCTGAAACTTGCTGTCAAGACCGGGCCATTAGCAAAGGCCGGTCTGCCATCGCCTGCCACAGTAGTTACTACCCATTTTTTTTCTTTAGGCAGCGTATCTCTCTGGTTATTTTTTTTACAAGCTATGCCGGTTAGCATTATTGAAACGAATAGGATAAAGTATGTTTTCATATACAATATTTAATTTAAAATTGATTTTTATTTAGTGGCATATAAACACATTTCAAATACTTTGAGTTTTGGCTCATTGTTAGCAAGGTAGAAAGGATATAAGCTTATCGCTAAGCAGTTTTTTCCAACGGCAGTTCTTTTTTTCCAATCGATAGTTCCTCATTCGTGGTTTAAAGAAATATTTCACGCTTCAATATTCCCATCGGCATGTTTAAGGCTATGAAATGAGGGCTTGGGTTTCCTATAGGGGTCCTTTCGGAGTAGCCTGTTTTCAGGGGTCAATGATATTGACTGTGTAAGTACCTTTAATCAATAAATTAATTGAGAGCTGCGCCAATGAACCTGCAAAAACTGTTTTTTTCTACAGTGATTTTCTTGTTTGTGACACAGGCTAGCAGCCGCCTGGAGGCACAGGGTATCAATGAAAATAATTTTACTCTTTATACGAAGCAGCAGGGATTGTCGCACGACAATATTACCGGGATAGCACAGGATTCAACCGGTTATTTATGGATTGCCACTGCCTATGGACTCAACCGTTTCAACGGAAATAATTTTGTACAATTTCACAGCAGTAAGGATAGTCTTTCACTGGTGGAAGAATACCTGTCGGGATTAATATGGCTTAACAACCGGAAGCTGGCTGCTTATACATTCGAAGGGTTGCATATTGTCGATACCCGCAGTGGCGAAAGCCGAAATCTGTTGATTCCCTACGATGATAAACAATACCAGTATAAGTTCAATGGAATAATGGCCGTAAAAAGCAATTCCGCCGGCGATATTTTTTTAGTTACACGATCAGGCTTTTATCACTACGATAAGGATTATCACCTGGTATTCCGTTTTGACTATTATCCAAAGGAAGAAGTGGCCCGGACTCCATTTACATTCGGAAGAAGACTTCTGTGCCTGGATGATCAGCGGTTCATCATTCTCACAAGTGTTGGAATGTACTTTTACAACAGCGCGCAAAGACAATTTAAAAAAATGAGTCCCGGCGACTGTCCCGGCTTGAGGGAATTCATCGATTATCCCAGGACCAACTATGAGTTCTTTCAAACAACACCAGGCAAGTTTTTTATAATGAACCCGGACTCAAACAGTCTTGTCTACATTGATATTGCCAAAAATAAGAGAACGGCAATACACCTGCCCTTTCAATCAGCGAGGTCTGAGTTTGACTATCGGTCAACTCTTTTATCTGCGGGGAGTAACTCATTTTATTTAACAGGCAGCATATCCGGTTTTTATAAACTGACTCTTGATGACAACTCAGGCGAAATTAAATTTTATCTGAAAAAATATTTCCCTTCTTATTTCTGCAGCTATTTATTAGAAGACAGGGACAATAATCTCTGGATTGCCACTAACAAAGGACTGCTCAAACAGGGCACCGTGCAGACGCATATACGGCAAGCTGCTATACCATCCTCATTCCAGGATTCTTTTCCCAACTCCGTGATCGGTGATATATACGGCGTGGGGAAAAAAATATACGTTGCCACCAGGGGAAAAACAGGATTACTGATATTTAATAAGAGCGGGCTTCAATTTATCAACCGGATTAGTTTTGAAAAATTCTCAAGAAACCCGGTTGGGATTTTTGCAATAACATCAGCAAACGACAGTTCATTGTTGGTGGGCACCAACGGACCTCTTTATTCATTGAACCTGAAAACAAACAATCTTAGAGAAATAACGCTGGATAATTGGAATAAATCCGGTGGTTGGATTTCAGATTTATGCAGGGATGTGAATCGCAACATATGGATAGCCTCTGACAATATTTATAAATTCGATGCGCTAACGGAAAAGACCTCCCTTGTATTAAATCATCAAGAAATTTCCGACAAGATTCAATGGCCTGCAAGAATTAAAGAAGATGCTTCCGGGAATATCTGGATAGCAGGTCATGGCCTGCTGCGTTATAATGTCAAATCAGGAACCATCGATAGGGTGATTGATTCTTTTCCTTTTATCAGGATTCCTGACAATCAAATTCCTTCTTTCACAACGGACCGGTTTAACAATCTTTGGATCAACAGTAATAATAATGGTTTGATCCGGTATGATATTGAAAAAGGAACATTCCGTCATTTCACCAGGGATGACGGTCTGCCCGACAATAACATTGCATCAATGATTGTGGTGCATAATAAACTCTGGATGGCCGGTACTTCAGGAATATCATGCCTTGACCTGGAAAACTTAAAGATCAGCAGTTTCGGAAGAGAGGACGGATTTCCTGATCTGCCCATTGCCAAAGACTCAAAATTCTTCTATGACAGTACGCTTGATAAATTGTATATAGGCTTTGTTAACACAATAGTAGAATTTGATCCCGGCATTATTTTTCAACGAAGCCGGGCTCCGCATCTCTTTATTGAAAGTCTGATAACCGGGGATCAAAAGAAATTTCTTTTTCCCGGAGAAAATTTTACAACCTCCTGGCGAAACGATGAAATAACAGTAACCATTGGCAGTATTAATTTTTTTACCAACAGCAGTCAGCGATTTGCTTACCGGCTTCTGAAAGATGACGGTTCTGACTGGCAGCAACTAGGTACGCAAAATGTGTTTAGTATATCCAATCTTTCTCCTGGTCGTCATCGCATCCAGGTGAAATTGTTTTCCTTAAGTAACCGCTGGCCGGAGCAGGTAAAAGAAATTAATGTTATAGTATTGCCTCCCATCTGGAAACGAACATGGTTTGTCGCGGCAGGGATCATTGTGTTGCTGTTATCTGTTTATTTATTATTCAAATGGAGAACAGGAGTTATACGGAAAACAGAACAGGCAAAAACCCATATACAAGCATTAAAAGCGGAAGAGTATAAAAGCCAGTTCGAATTGGAACAGATCAGCAACTATTTTTCTTTTTCACTGGCAGGTAAAAAAAATGTGGAGGACGTGTTATGGGATGTAGCAAAAAACCTGATCGGCAGAATGAATTATGTGGATTGTATGATCTACCTCTGGAATGATGATAAAACCAGGATGATCCAGAAAGCATCTTATGGCCCCAAGGGGAATCCACAGGCTATTATTTCAAAGGTATTTGATGTATCACCGGGACAGGGAATTGTCGGTCATGTAATGAAATCCAAAGAACCGCTGATGATTCGTGATACCCGGCAAGATCCCCGTTATAGAGTGGATGACATAAAACGACTAAGTGAATTATGTGTTCCCATAATTCATAATAATGAATTGATCGGTATTGTTGATTCAGAACATCCAAATGAGAATCATTTTAAAGAAAGGGATATTAAAATATTAACGACCATCGCCACCCTTGTCGGCAATAAGATAAAACAAATAGAATCCGAGCAGTCATTGGAAATAAAACAAAAAGAAATTGCTTTCATTAATCAGCAATTGGCAGAGGCACAATTATCGGCTTTACAAACACAAATGAACCCGCATTTTATTTTTAATTCATTGAACAGTATCAAGGGAATGATACTGAACAATGAACAACAAAAAGCTTCACGATACCTGAGTAAGTTTGCCCAGATGATACGGATCACGATTAATCAGTCCAGGGAAATATTTACCACCCTCTATGAAAACCTGGAACATCTTGAAAATTATTTGATGATGGAAAAACTTCGTTTTGATGATTCTTTTAGTTTCCAGGTGACAGTAGATGATCGCATCGATAAAGAAGAGACCCTGATCCCCACTTTGATGATACAACCATTGTCCGAGAATGCTATCTGGCATGGATTGATGTGTAAAGAAGGAGATAAAAAATTGGCGATCCGTTTTCGCCTGGCGGGAGAAACCATCAGCTGTGTTATCGAAGATAATGGTATAGGTATAAAACGTTCGGAAGAATTAAAGCAATTGAACAAGCCATCACATCAATCAGTTGCCTTGAACAATCTTCGCAATCGCATAAAAATAATGAATGAAAAATATGATACGGGTTGTACTCTTGAAATAATCGATCTGCAGGACATTGATAAAAGTAAAACAGGCACCCGTGCAATTTTACAATTTAAAATCATTAGCAATAAACCCCAGTTATGAGAGCAATTCTTGTTGACGATGAACCCGACGGCATTCGCACTTTAAAAAAATTGCTGGAGTTGAATTGTCCTGAAGTGGAAATAGCAGCCACCTGCTCCAACACCATTGATGCTATGAATAAACTGGGGGAGCTAAAGCCAGACCTGGTTTTTCTTGATGTCAGGATGCCAAACAAAAGCGGGCTGGATATGCTGGCTGAATTATCCGAAATAGATTTTGAAGTGATCTTTGTTACAGCGCATAATGAATATATGCTGCAGGCTTTGCAGTTCAGCGCCGTTGATTACCTCATGAAGCCTGTTGACGAAGACCGCCTGCAGGAAGCCGTACAACGGGTGGAAAAAAGATTAAAAGAGAAAAAAAATTCAGATCAGGCTGAGATCTTATTGCATAATATTAATAAAGCCGGTTCTCCTTTGGAAATGAGGTTATGCCTGCCTACCCAGAAAGGATTCACAATCTTAAAACTCGAAGATATTATTTATTGCGAAGCACAGAGAAGTTATACCATATTCCGCCTTGTCAATAATAAGTCCATCATTATCTCAAAGCCATTGTTTGATTACGATAAATTATTGGCTGACACCATTTTTCTCCGCGTACATAAATCTTTTCTTATTAATCTCATGCATGTTAAAGAATATGTGCGGGGCGAAGGCGGTACCGTTATTATGAGCAATGGCATGGAAGTGGAAATAAGCCGCCGCAAAAAAGAGCAATTTCTCGAAAAAGTGAAAGAGTTTTTTAAATATTGAAGGGGTATTTATATTGATATATGGCCAGTATTTTTCAAGGCGAACCCAAATTGCTTGGATAATATCCCTTGTAATTGTTTTCTCGCCTTTGCCAGATTTGATTTGGAAGTGCCGATTGAAATGCCAAGTTTTTTCGAGATTTCTTCGTGGGTAAATCCATCAATGATAAAAAGATTTAAAACAGTTCGGTAACCTGGCGTCAAATGTTGTATCGATCTTATTATTTCATCATAGGAAATCATGTCCAGCGCATCTTCACCGCCTGAAGCGACCTGGATGTTGTCCAGTTCATTTGTAAATCTGTATTTATGATTTTTTCTGAAATGGTCGATAGCGGTATAGATCATTATTTTTCGTAACCAGCCCTTAAAGGAACTTGTTGCATCGTTGTAAGCCGGTTTATACCGGTGTATCTCTTTAAAGATTTTTAAAAAACCGGTATTTAAAATTTCCATTGCATCTTCATTGTTGTTGCAGTAACGTTCACAAACAGCCATAGCATATCTGTAGAAGGAGTTATAGATCACCTTTTGACTCTCCCGGTTGTTCAGGACGCAGGCCCTGATGTGATAAGTCAGATTCTCTGTTGACGACAATTCAAATGACATTTCGTAGATGAATGGATAGATTGATATTTATAATTTCAGGCAGGGCAAGGTAGAAACAACATTCATGCATAAATCCATTATCTTCCTAACGGGCAATCCTTTTCACCGATCGGCTCTAAGACAACCTCCGGTGAAAGTTTATTTATCGAAATAACTCTGGTAATAAAAAAATGATTCGCAGGCCGATCACCGCCCAACCTGTAAATCAATTGTAATGATTAATGCCCCTAACTTAATTGCCGGGTTTGCATAAATAAAATCGCCCATTACCACAGGTCCGGTTCAGAGGATAGCTGTTAATGAAACGCAAAATCGATTATCTTAAATGCGTTTCCAGCTTTGCTTGTATCTGTATACGAGGAGTTGCCGACATTCTCAATTTCATAACGAAACCCTGCTGCAAGGTCTGAATGATCATTGCCGGGTACTGTTTTTTCAATGACAAGTTTGTGGGCTGCATCAGGAATATCTTTTATTTGCATGGAAGCTATTGAGGAGTCAAATAAGACTCCAATTGTATCCCTGATGAATATTGAAAAATTAATGACAGAAGTATTGCCTGAAAAATCCTTGTTGGTATAAAGCTGGAAACGGATTTTTCTGTCGTTAGCGGGGTATAGGATACCTCCGGATGAATATTTTTTGCATGACATGGCCATCACTGTTATAGTCAATATTGCAAGAATGCGGATAAAATAAATTTTCATAAAATAATTTTATGCATCTGTAACGGGAAATGATTTTGCTTAGTTGCTTTTCAAAATCTTTTTTGTTTTAATGTGTTTTAACATATTCATAAATAAATGAAAGCGGTTGCCTTCTTAATTAACAGGCAACTCACATGGATAGATAATTTCAATTCATGAATGGACGTTTTGGTAATATTGGTTTGTGTGAAATCAATTACTACATAATCACGTCTCTGTTTGATTTTATCTAAAGCTGTTAAGTTCGTTTGTATTCGTTGCGTTCTTCGTGAAAAATATTTTCAAACGGAGTTAGTACTGACTATTTCGATGAGATGTTTTAGTTGTGCAGAAGTTTTATTTTAGTTTGATTTTGGGATAGTTTATTTTTCTCAGCTATTCTGATCATTGATTTTGAAATCCGGGCATCAAATTTATTAACTCATCTGAAAGAATTTATAAGGCTTAAACTTACTTAAGTCAGGATATCCCCCGGTGTTTCTTGTTTATGACGCCTACAAGAACCTCTGGTATAGAATGCAACCCGAAAATTTGTATTAACTATAGCTTGTGTTTGAAATAATCATAGATCGCTTCCCGGATATAAGCATTTTGCAGAACATTATTTATATCATCATTGTTTATCTTCAGCGATAAATACTGCCTGCCCTGCAGTTCCCTGATGATAATGCAACCGATATTGGCACTTTCCCCCTCGTCGGCGTATTTAAAATAAAGGACCCGGCCTTCGTTTGTTTTGATGGATGCCATCGGTGAAATCAGGGGATAATTTCTGAAAATCTTTCTGATTTCCTTATAAACATAGTCGCTGAAAACTGATTTTGCCAGTAATGGTAAATCAGTCTTATCAATGAGACTTTCCATTTTCGCCGAATCTTCAGCTTGTGCCGTATTCTGCAGTTGCTGAATGAAACTCATATTAGCAGGAGCATTTTTTTCATTAGGAAAATCAAAAGCTACATATACAGCGGAATAATCTTCACCCGGCAGTTCATTTGTGTAGAATATTTTATTTTCTTTATTGACAAAATAGAACGGTGTCATAGTAGCTGTATTTACTGTTTCGGCAGGTTTGTCGAAGAGATTAAAGGGAGAATATGAACCGATGATATTTACAGGAGCTGAGATATTTATATTCAGGGTCAGGTAATAGTTGCCTTCCGTGCCTGTTATGGCCGCGAAATAGGGATATTCTTTTTGCGTACTCACAAAATTGTAGCGGATTATGACCTGGTATCCGGATTTGAATTTGCTGATAAATTTTATATCGGTATAGCCTTTCAGGACACTGATCATACTGTTGTCATCAAAATAGTCTTTCTTAAACGAAGTGTCATAAAGCTTGTTGATCCCTTCAACATCTTTGATCTTCATATCCCTGAAAAGCTCGTATACTAAATATTCCGGTTTTGAATGAGGATCGGTATATCCCTGCTTTTGTACATCTTTCCCATAATAATTGGAATAAACGAATGTATTCAGATCGCCTGCGATAATAACCTGCGAAGGAGATTTGTATATGGGGAAAGGCTTATAAGTATAGTTATTGTTATCCTGCGAATGGAGGAGGGTGGTAACAAAGACTATGATAGCGGTGATAAGATATTTTTTCATTTTAGTGATTTTTAATTTTTAAAATGTAAAGTCCCATCCATCAAACACGGGGTATTCATATGTAAAATCGAATTGAAGCGGTCCCAGTTTAACTTTGAATCTTGGGTTGATCTTCACCTTTCCGATGTTATAAACTCCGTGAAGGCCCGCCTTTGGTTTTTCGCATTCACCGATGCCGGCCCAGGTACCGGTAAATGAATGCCCCACCGAAAAACTGACGTCAGCAGAAACTTCCGCTTCTTCATCAGGGTCGTTGGTGACATCGAATCCTCTTTTCCATGGCGTCCAGTGATAAATTTTAATACTTGCGCCTATTTTCCCACCCACTTTTAGATTGCCCTCCGCTTTAATTTTTAGATACAAACATCCTTTACAATCGGGCCTGGGTTCCTTTCCCAGCAGATCACCGTAAGCTTTCCCCACACCTTCTACATTTATTTTGCCGGTAGGGCCGACGTATAATTTAGCGTGAAGCTCCGCGATAAGAAGAACCGGCCATAATTTCAGAGATACATTTACATCAGGTATCCCTTTTGTGAGATAGAATTCAAATCCGCCTTCGATTCCTCCTTTTAATTCTGTATAAGTAGCCGGAGGTTTGTCCTTTGAGCAACATTCTTTGCCCTGTCTGACTATAAGGTCGGGTCTGAGGGATATTTTTAGTTCTACATCTGGTATCTTGTTGATGATTTTTTGAAATCCCTCAAGGATCTTTATGATAGGTGGAAATAAAATCTTAACCTCTGTTACGTCTTTCGGCGCTTCGCAATCCTTTTCTCTCGTGTATGTATCCTGCTGAGTGACGGGCGGTGTTTCAGGTTTCTTACACCCCAATCTCAGGTTGATTTCCACGCCAACACGATAATTATTTATGATATTGCCCGATGCAAATGAAGGATTGTAATCGGCTCTTGCCGCAATGGTAATTTTATTATTAAGAGGGAAATAAATATCCGTTCCGATGGCCATGCAAAAGCCTGTACTGTTGTTGCCAAACGAAGTTGTTTCCAATTTATACTTTGATTTTACGGATGAAACTCCGCCGAGAAGATGCGGTGAGAAGGATAGTTTATTATTATCCTGTCCCGGCAACAAACTCACACCGCCTAACAACTGAAGCTTTGTATAATTCACGATATTTTCCGATCCGAAATGAATTCCTGCGTCAGCAGTGAGGCCCAGCCGCCCAATGACTGATCGGGTAAACGCGAGATTCACTCCATATGTATTAAAGTGTTGGTTGTTGTCTTCAAAAATGATGGAGGGACCAACAAAAAGCTGGTTGCAGCATGTGGTTTTAGTTTTACCGTTTGTTGCTGTGGTTGTAACATCACCGGGCTGTGCCAAAACTCCTGTAAAGAGCAGGCAACCGAAGCAAAGCAGCAAGGCATGATGTACCCGGCTGCTCCCGGAGAAAAATGATTGATTGATTTTTTTCATAATGAAGATATTTTAATAGCTATAAAATAATTGATAGAAATTCTCATTATTAAAAATACACGCCATTGATAGCCCTGTGAGAGCATGTTTGTGAACTGGTGAGTTTATGCTGAGAGCTGTACTGATGAGAATGAAAAATGCCGTGCCTGAGAACGGCGAGTGGCCAGCGGTGAGTAAAAACAAACTCACTACCGACCACTCACTCTGGTATTCTATGCACTATTCCGAAGGTTTTAATTGCGATCCTTTCTTACAAACGCCCCTGCATTGCTATCGTATAGGTATCGATGAGTGCCGCTTACATCATAAATTTTACCGGTTGGATAGTCCCTGTCAGTCCCTTTACAGGAAACTTCCAAAATCGACCAGGATGAGGTAGGAATTATTTTTATGTTGGCCCTGAAACCAAAATGTTTGGCTTTATCAGGATCTTCCGTGTTTGAAATATATGTAAAACACGAAAAAATCCTTGCCGGGTTATAAAGACTGTAAAAGTATTCTTCGCGGGTAATAATTTTATTTTTGATACGCTCAGTGATAAAGTTCAGTGAATCGATCCAATTACCACCACCGATAATTTTTATCAACTTAAAACTGCCGGTTATTGTGGCTCCTGAGTCATAGAAAACTTCTTTGTAAAACCAATCTACTTTCCACCTGGTGGCGTCGGACAGTTTATTGAAAATGGCCGTGCTCATTGCAAATACATTTGTTGGTTGACCCTTTTCTATAAGATATGTTTTAAAAATAAGCAGGACATTTTGTTCCGAAGCTTCCTCAAAATTTATGATCGTATCCAGTTTGGTATAACAAAAGCCATCGTTTGAAACCGGGAAATACATTCTCTCAGAAAAATTAGGTTTCCAGGCCGCTAACCCGTTTACATCAACCGATGAAGCATCAAAAAGAGATTCGAGTATTGCTTTAGGATCCAATGATTGAAAAACAGTTTCATTGACCTGAGCCCGCAATGAAGCAACAAAAAAAAATAGAATGAAAGTAGCTAACTGGGTTTTTTTCATGAATTAAACTTTAATTGAGAAAGAATATTCTTTGCTGTTTGCCCGGATGAATAACAATGATGATCAGTGGGTAAGTGGAATAGCAGCCGGCACTCCATAAGTTTCTGCTTGTAAAGTAACACTACTACCTCCTGGTTTATCATCTCCTTTTATCGGAACCTGTGCCTTGATTGAAATCGGCCCTACATCAAACTTGTTTAATAATTCGGCAACTTCTCCTCTTTTGAACAGGTTGATGGAATAAGATCCGTTGATATTTATTTTGGATTCACCTCCGGATGGATCATAAGTGCCATCAAAGCCAAACTTTAATCCTTCCGGAAGTCCGGGAATACTTTGGATCTCAAGCTTGAAATCTACCGTTCCATCACCATGCAACATCAGGCAGAGTTTGCCGGCGGGAGTAAGGATACATAAGCCTGATTGCAGACCGGGAATCATCCATGGAGAATCACCCATCTCACCGCATTTGAAAAACTTTGCATAGGGCTTGCCCTGCCTGCAATCCATTCCTGCTGCTTGCTCATCCATTTTACACTGAACGAATTCTAATCCTCCAATGATTGAACCCCTGCATTTATCACAGTTAAAATTTATACTATCGCAATAATGGCATGGCGGATTTGCCTGCTTGTAAATCTCTCCAAGCTGGCCGCTCATTACCTGCGTCAAAACACCATTGAAAGGGTTTATGCTGTGCACTTTGTTCAATAAGGCAACAGCTTCACCGTTTTTATTCTGCGCAGCAAGTGTTTCAGCAAGATGACAAAGGGCTATTTCTGCATCCGGTTCGATAGAAACGGCTTTTCTCAAATGCATCTCGGCCTGTGCAAGTGACGTTGGGTCTTTGGTTTCAAGATATTCCTGGTATAAAGCATATCCAAGGTTGTTTTGGATACTGGGATTGTCCGGATCACCTTTTACTGCTCTTTTGAAAACATAAAGGCTTTTTTGAAAAAGCATTGAATCTTTTTTTTCTTTATCAGCCAGGTATAATTCGTGAAGACATAAACCTAAATTGGACAAATTGATAAAGTCATCTGGTTTTTTTTCGGCCGCACGTGCGTAGCACCATGCCGCCAATCCAAGTTGCCGGTTCAGGTAAGCATATAACCCAAGAAGTTTGATAACTTCCGGGTCCTCCTTTGATTCCTTTATAACTTCTTCAAATGCTTTTATATTCTCTTCCGGAGCCTTGCTGCGCAGGACAGGTACCAATCCTGCAACAGTATTATCTTCTTTCCCCCTGCCAGAACAGCTAAAACTGCCAATCATTGTCCCAAAACAAAGAATCGACAGTACTAATGCAGTTGCTTTTTTCATATCAGGAATTTAAAAGTTTAAAAAAATTCATAACAGCATAAAAATACTTTAACGAAATAGCCTGAAGCCGGTTCATTTGAGAACTGCCTGTTTTAAACTGAGAACAGCAACATGAAGAATGAAAAGAGCTATGGATAAAAAAGAAAAACTTATTTCATTACATGAAATTGCGCGGAAAATAATTCTAAGATGGTCTTATTGCTTTGTTTTCCCATGCAGAAAGAAAGTTGTTCCAGAGTTCTTTATCACGGGATGTACTCATTTCGATAGAAGGATAGTATTGCATGATAATATCCTTTTGATGACGAATGACCCGATCCACATAATTAATGTTCACAAGATAACTTCGCTGTATCCGGTAGAATTCATAAGGCTGCAGCAATTCTTCATAGGTGGAGAGAGATCCGGTAGTGCTGAATGACCTTTGATCAATGAGGCGAAAATGGACTTTTGTATTTTCAGATTCGCAAAAAACAATATCGCCGATCCTGATCTGCTTTTCTCCCTCTGTTTTATTGGATACCAGGATCATCTGCGACTGCGGCAGCGAAGTGGAAAGATTATGCACAAGGGTTTTTATATGCGATCCGGAAATTTCTTTATTGAAATCACTTAATACTTTTTGCACAGCAAGAACCAGGTCGTCCTTATCAATGGGCTTGGTTACAAACCCGGCTGCACTAACCCTGATGGCCTTCAGCAAGTTTTCCTCTGAGCTATGGGCTGAAACAAAAATGACACGGAAACTGTAATCTTCCAATTGTTTCAGCAGGTCAAATCCATTCTGAGTCCCCAGTTCAATATCAAGAAAAACAATCACAGGCCTGTATGCTTTTATAGCTGCAATGGCTTCTGTGATATTGCCGCATACGGCCTCCACTTTTAATTCATGACAATACAAATCCAGCTTTTTTTTCAAAGCATCCTGGTGGGTCTTCATATCATCCACTATTATTGCTGAAACAGGGTCATTCATACAGCCACAGATTGTTTTCGGAAAATGTATGGCAAAGTTAACACAGCGGCTACCCCGGGATAATTATCTTTCAGCACAAACGATGCTTTATTTTTTACGATGTTGTTATATACACGAACCCTTTCGATTATTCCTTTTCCCGAATATGAACGATGGCTTTTGGATGTAGTGCCGGAGAATCCCAGGCCTTTTCCATTATCAGTAACTGTGCATACTAATTTATCCTTCTCTTTATCAATAACGACCCGGATAAATCCCTTTTTTCCCATTTCGTTTTCCGTTAAAGAACTGATGCCATGCTTTACGGCATTTTCTACCAACGGTTGTAAAAGCATAGAAGGAAATTGTGTTTGCTGCAATGAAATGGTTTGGTCAATAAGAAAATCATAATCAAATGAGTTATTATACCGGATCTTTTCGAGATCAAGATAAGACCTGCAAAGTGAGATCTCTTCGCCGAGGCTTACTTCAGCCTGGTTTGACATCTCAAGAATCGTTCGGATCAGTTTTGAATACTTTACCAAGTAATCACTTGCGGCCTCTGAATCGTTATTCATCAGGAATGTATCAATGGAATGAAGTGAACTGAAAATAAAATGTTTGTCCATCAGCGATTTCAGCGACGCCAGTTTGGCTTCACTGATCTGTTTTAAAGATTGCTGTTTGATCCGCCGGCTGCGATACCAGGCATAACCACCGGAACTTAATAAAAGAATAACCGCCACCGAGATGATAAGCAAAATATTTTTCGATTGTTGTTGGATCCTCAGGTTTTTCAGTTCATTGTCTTTATTGAGGATCTCGATCTCTCCCTGTTTTTTATCCGTTTCATATTTGATTTGTACCTGTGCTATCTGGCGGCTTTTTTTCTTATTAAACAGGCTATCATTAATCGTGGCATAATGCCGGTAATATATAAGTGAGTTTTTCCAATCTCCCCTGACGCTATCCAGTTTGCTTAAATTAAAATAACAATCCTTAAGAGCTTCCGGTGTATTTTGATCTTTCAGTAGTTTTAATGCTTTGTTCAATGCCGCATCAGCTTCTTTCACTTTATTTCTCTTAAGATAAAGCGAACCCATGCCATTTAAAGATAAACCTGCCGTGAATGCATCATCTACTTTAGTAGCAATTTTAAAAGCTCTTGAATAATAATCCATCGCGTTTGCCCATGCCGTGTCATTTTGAAGATCATTGATAGAAAGAGATTGATTTTTATAAACGTCTCCTATATCCATCAGGGTCTCATAAATTGAATAGGTATCTCCCCCTGACATTTTTAAAACTCTTGAATAATAATCCAGGGCTTTGGCATATTCATTTTCATTGTTGTAAATGGCAGCAATACTCTGCAGGTTAATGGCGATCCAATATTTGTCATTTAGCTGTTCGTTTTTTTTCAATGCCTGGAGGTAATAATTTAACGCATTTGGGTTGTCATCAATTTCTGCATAGATCATTCCTATGTATGTAAGATCACGGGCAATGTCAACGGTATTCGCGGTGCCTTCACTGATCCGGAGCGCCTGCAGAAGATAATCCAGTGCGATAGGATAATTTCCCTGGTCCTGGTATACCTGCCCGATGAAATAAAGACAGGTTGCTGTCCAGTCTTTTTCTTTCATATCTCTTGAAATATGCAACGCCTCCAGGTAATTATTCACTGCCTGTGTATAGTTGCTTTGAGACCTGTAAACTTCAGCAATGGAAGAATAAGATTCAGCCATTCCTTTATTCCATTTTATTTTTTTTGAAATGGCAAGTGCTTCCTGTCCATAGCTCAAAGCTGTATCTAAGCCCCGGTTGTAATTGGCCATATCCCATGTAATCGCTGTCAGTAATATCACCTTATTGGTATCAACAGGGTATGATTCCGCTTTTTGTTCCAAGATCCGGAGCTGCTTTTCAAGCGAGTCAATTTTATTCTGCTGGGCAAATACACAATTGGTCGGGACAGATAAAATAAATGAAAGCAATATGAAATGAAATGTGCGCATTACCCGGTGGTTTGTTGACAGAATATGACATTAATCACAGATTGGTTTGTCGCACTTCGATCTGCATTGGCAAAATTATATTTTTCCTTCCGTTGCAACTATTAAAGTCTGGCCGCCTGGGAAAAGTGTAAGCTTACCAACCTTGCGAAAGAAGTCATGTATTATCTAAATGAAGCTTTACACCCGGGGGTTGTCGTGTTATTTGGCTTGATGTACGAAGCACCTTTAGCTCACGATTTAGCATCGGATTGCGGGAGTCGTTCTAAAATTTTAAGAATTAATTCATTTTGATTTTCTAAATGGATCAGTATTGTCTCAACTTCAGTTTCAGCTTTTTTGTTTATTAAAAAATCTTCTTCGGCCCGAATTTCTGAATGCTTTGATTGTAAGTTTTGTCCAATCATAATTAATGGCATCAGGAAAATTTGAATCATGTTGGAAATAAAAAGCCAAAGAACAAATGCAGGATAAGGATCAAACTTCAATTGGTGAGGGGCGAGCGTATTCCAACTTAACCACGTTATCGTCCAAAGGAATATAATAAAAAAGAATCCCATGCTTCCAACACGATTTGTAATCCATAAAGCAAACTTATTAATTCTCGATAATTCTTCTTTGGTTCGAATATTAGCATTGCGAATAGGTCTATACTGTTGCTTTATTTCTTCAAGTGATTGTAGTTTTAGCTTTTGCATATTCTGATTTGATTGGTTTAAATATCAATTTTCGAATTGATGATTCAGGGTTGTCTGCATGGTTTAAGCATTTCTGCAGTTAAGTCTAAATATCTACCGTGATTCATTTATTTGTTGCCCGGCAATTGCGCCCTGAGTTGTTTCTAAAGATAGAAATTTATTATGTGGCTTAATGGAACAATTCAGGGTATGGAGAAAAAACTAAAAATGATATGGGATTCGAGCCCTGGATACTCGGTTGTGTAACGATGCAGTCAAGCGGGGAAAGATTTTTCTATTCTCTGCAATTTCAACACACATGAAAATTGTTCAGGGGGAAGTAATCACATCTCATGTCAATGCGTTAACTTTTCGGAAAGTCTTCAAATGACCATACCACATATCAGCCGAAAAACGTTCACCCGCAATAATCATTTCCCCGAACCTGGCTCGGATGCAGAAAGAATAGTTTTCGATAAAATTCAGCAGGCTATGAAAACACAGTATGAACAGGTTTTCCCGGATAAACTTGCCGAACGTACCGTAGTGATTATCCCTTCGCTAACGCTGGATATTGAAATTCTTTCCAAAGTAAAAGGTGCGGTGCATTATGAAGAACGATTACTATGCCTGCTAATGCTTCTTCGTATGCCGTTGACCAAAATCATCTACCTGACCAGTGTGCCGGTACCTGAAGTGATCATCGATTATTATTTAAATCTATTGCCGGGTATTACCGGTCATCATGCGAGGAAGCGCCTGACTATGCTAAGTTGTTTTGACTCTTCGGGCAAATCACTCACCCAAAAAATACTTGACAGGCCGAGGCTCATTGAAACCATCAGGCAAAACATTGCTAATCCTGGAACAGCACATCTGA
Organism: Chitinophagales bacterium; assembly: GCA_044448365.1. Lineage (GTDB taxonomy): Bacteria > Bacteroidota > Bacteroidia > Chitinophagales > Chitinophagaceae > VBAU01. Next base: position 3,783 of record JBIOGV010000026.1, on the reverse strand, counting down.
CTTGTTTCAATATAACGCCACTGGAAAAAACACTTGCAGTGCGGCTGGGTATTCCATTATTTGGAACTGATCCTGATAAATTCTATGAAGGCTCTAAGTCGGGAGGCAGAAAAACATTTCGGGAAAGCGGCGTAAACCTGCCAGATGGATATGAAGATTTGCAAACCAAACAGGAGGTTATCCGGTCACTTGCTGCATTGAAAAGAATGAATCCCTCATTGCGAAAGGCAGTGATTAAGATCAATGAAGGATTCAGCGGGGAAGGGAATGCAATTTATCGGTATCCCGATGTGCCGGTTGACGAGAGACTCGAAGAAAATCTCACAGCATCGTTTTCACAACAATTAAAGATCGTTGCGAAAGATCTAAGTGAAGCTTTGTTCTTCGAAAAATTCGCTTCAATGGGAGGGATCGTGGAAATATTTCTGGAAGGTGAAGTAAAAATGTCGCCTTCTGTTCAGTGCGTAATTAATCCCGATAAACGTGTTGATATTGTGAGCACACATGACCAGTTGCTGGGTGGTGATGACGGGCAGATATTCCTGGGTGCAATTTTCCCTGCCGATAAGAGCTACAGTATAACTCTTGCTGCAGAGGGTAGAAAGATCGCAAAAACATTGGCTGAAAAAGGAGCGATGGGCAGGTTTGCCATAGATTTTATTTCAGTGAAGCAAGATGATGGATCATGGAAACATTATGCGATCGAGATCAATCTTCGGAAAGGAGGTACTACGCACCCTTTCCTGATGCTGCAATTCTTAACCGATGGAAAATACAATGCAGAAACCGGTGAGTTCATTACGGCCAGTGGCAATAAACGTTGTTATTTTGCCTCCGATAATGTGAGCAGCGATCAGTACAAGGGGCTTACTCCCGGTGACCTCATGGATATCGCCATGTTTCATTCACTTATGTATGATGGTGCAACCCAGGAAGGCGTAATGTTTCACCTGGTTGGGGCCCTGTCTGAATTTGGAAAATTGGGATTGGTGTGCATTGGCAGTACTCACGAACGGGCAAAATCATTTTATGATCGTGCTATTGAAGTGTTGGATGCAGAGAGTGAAAGATGAATTTCTTTATGGGGACAGAGGGGATGATATTTTTTTCACACAATCACAGAATTGCTTTCTGAAAGACCCCGGCTGATAAATTAAAGAAGGTACAATTCAGAAATAAAAAAGATTAGGATCAGTCCCCTTGTTTATTGTTCAGCAAATGCTCTCTTATGATTCATCGCGGGGTACCAAATTGTAAGTGAGTCAGTAATTCTTGCAGTATCAGCAGGCGTTGCAGCCAGGGTAAAAAAAAGCTTGTAAGTAACAGAATCGTTTGTTGATATTTGAATCGGAATATTTCCCTTCTTCAGGATATTATAGCGGTAAAAAGCTCTTTTCTTATTAGCTACTTCAACTACGAAGCGATAATTACCGTTGGTTGTTTTTATTTCAGGCCGCTTTACTGAAACAACTGTGTCCTTAGCCGGTGAAATGTATTTGGTTGTATCGCTTACAGGAACAGATTCTGTTGCTTGTTCCTTTTCATTATTTTTTGGAGAGTTTGTTTTATAAGTCCTGTAACCGAGCCAAACAATTAATAGAATTGTAGCAATAACAAGAAATCCCAGGAATATTTTCTTTAACCCGGTACTTTTTTCAGTATGTGGTTTTAATGTTTCATACGTAGTAAGAGAGTCATCTGAAATAGAAGTAGCTGATAATTCTTTTATACCTGTTTCTTTTACTTTATCAATCAATATGTGGTCAGCTGTAAATTCCAGTTCGCCATTCCTGTTTTTTACCAATGTGCCGATCCCTTCGATCTGGAAAGGTTTACCTATATTCAGGAATTCCCTGGCCAGTTCAAGATAGGAATTAAGGTCTGAGGAGGCAAGTGTCCTCATCTTGCCCGTTTCCCCGGAAATATAATTTATTAGACGATCATCTTCCTTCACTGAATTGTGATACTCAAAGCTAATTCCTTCGGAAGCATGTTGGGCATCAGTATTTATCCTGGCAGAAGGATCAAGCAAGAATGTACCTATGCCGGCAAGTTCTAATTTTTTTTGTTCGTAAAGATATTGAGCCAATAATGGGGCTAGTTTCAAGGTTTTGGATTTTGTTTGCACAAGATAAACAATTTGTATTAGGGTTACAAGATGTGCAGGTATTAACCAATAAACCGGGCAGTAAAATATAAATTCAGGCTTATCTTTACTTAAATATGCTCTCACACGACGAAAAAAAATTTATTGACTATTGGGAACACAGCCGCATGGCCAAAAAGAAAGTCCTGAGACAATTATCAGTTGGACTTCCTTTAGGGGTTCTTCTGGTGGTGGCAATTTTCATAAATTTTTTTTCAGGCTGGGATAAACAGGCGCAAATGATCATCAATACCGATCCTTCTATAATAATTGTTCTTCTTATTGCTGCATTGCTCATTGTTATTTTTATTGTCATTTTTTCGGCCAGGCACAGGTGGGATATGAATGAACAACGCTATAAAGAATTACTCGCACGGCGTGACAAAGAATTATAACCCACACCCGGACATTGAACAATCCTAACTTTATACCATGAATCCTCACGACTCATACGAGCCTATTTCAGTCTTTGATATTTTTAAAATTGGTATTGGTCCTTCCAGCTCTCATACTTTGGGCCCGTGGAGAGCTGCACAACTTTTTATTCAATCTTTAAAAGAAAAAAATTGTTTGAACGAAGTAGTACAGGTAAAAGTCTTATTGTATGGCTCATTGGCTAAAACCGGCCATGGGCATGGTACAGGTGTGGCTGTGCAACTGGGATTAGCAGGGGATGACCCGGTTAGCTTTGATGTAAATAATCTTAATGCCAAAATTGATGACATTGCTTCGATGAAAAAAATTATACTGGGCGGGTTACATGAAATTGAGTTTGATCCCAGGGAAGATATTGATTTTCTCATCACAGAATCTCTTCCTTATCATCCTAATGCGCTTACATTTTTAGTTCGTTTAAAAAATGGGAACGATATAGCCGAAACTTATTACTCCGTTGGCGGCGGTTTTGTAACTAAAGAAGGGGAAGAAGCTTCATCAGCAGAGGCTGCTCAGCTTAGCTTTCCGATTGAAAGGGCCGAAGATCTTTTGCATTGGTGCAGAAAAACAGGAATGTCTATTTATGAAGTGGTGATGGAAAATGAAAATGCATGGAGACCGGAGACAGAAACAAAAAAAGGTTTGCTCAACATCTGGCAGGTAATGAAGGAATGTATGTTTCGCGGTTGTCATACCGCAGGTGTTTTGCCGGGTGGATTAAATGTAAAACGACGCGCTGCAGATCTCAATAAAAGATTATTGAACAATAAATCTTTTTCAAATTATAATGATTGGATAAAAGCAATTCGTTCCGGTGGTAATAGTTTTAAATATACATTGGATTGGGTAAGTTGTTTTGCACTTGCCATCAATGAAGAGAATGCATCTTTTGGAAGAGTGGTCACAGCACCCACAAACGGTGCTGCCGGCGTAGTGCCTGCGGTGTTGCAATATTTTCTGGTGTTCGTAAATGAAACTGGCAGCGAAGAAAAGATCATCCAGTTTTTATTAACCGCAGCCGAGATGGGAAGCATTTTTAAAAAAGGCTCTACCCTTTCTGCAGCAATGGGCGGATGCCAGGCGGAGATCGGTGTTTCTTCTGCTATGGCTGCTGCTGCATTAACAGAATGTATGGGCGGCTCACAACGACAAGCGATGATGGCTGCTGAAATTGCGATGGAACATCATCTCGGTCTTACCTG
>JBIOGV010000025.1:0-23614 GCA_044448365.1 Chitinophagales bacterium | reverse complement strand
TGCTATCATGAAAAAACTTTGCTTCCCTTCCATTCACCCAAACAGTTTGCACCTGCAGATCATTCATTAAATCGAAGAGCAATGTAGACGAAGGCTGTGAAAGTATGATGTCGATCGTAGTGTACCCCCCGATACTTTTGTTTGCAATATCAACATTCAGTGCAATGGTGTAGTGTCTTACATCCATAATGGCTTGCTCAGGCTTCAGTTTGCCTCCCGAAGTAAGGTGTTGCGGGTAACAAAATTGTACGAATAGTGTAAATAGGAAAACCATAAGGCAACGCATAAGCAGACTTTGTTTAAAAATAAGCGATTATTTCTATTTCCTGTTCGCTGTAAACTGCCAGCGCTAACGGAAATATCCGGAATACAGCAGGAATATTTCTGTTTCTAATACTGTAATTTTATGTCTATGAGTTCAGTCAGTATTGAAGAACTAAAAACCATTATTGCAGTAAAGGATCTTTCGGATGAACTTTTGCAATGGATACTTGATCATTCGGAATACCGGGAATATGAAGATGGTAGCGTGATCCGGAAATTCGGCGAACCACAGGATGAAATGTATTTCCTTCTCGAAGGAAGCGTGAATTTTTATATGAATGTAAATGGACGGCAGGTTTACTATTTCACCTTTGGAAATGATGCCGCTTCGGGTGGTGTAAGTGGTTTGCTTCCTTACTCACGGATGAAAGTGTCTCCCGGCTATGCTTATGCGGCTGGAAAGTTGAGAGCATTGATGATGCATAAGAGCAATTTTCCTGAACTGGAGCATCTCTCTCCTGATTTTATTCAAAGACTGATCGGCTACATGACAGAAAGAGCGAGACTGTTTGCCACCATTCAGTTGCAGCATGAAAAAGTAAACGCTCTTGGAAAACTTTCTGCAGGCATTGCACATGAATTAAATAATCCGGCAGCCGCCATCAACAGGATATCTGCTGAACTCACTAAAAGGCTAAAATTAAATTATGAACTTACGCAGAATTTGCTGTTATATAATATAAGCGCCAAACAAATTGAAGGGATCAGTCAACTGGTAGAAAGAAAAGAAAAAAATAAAACAAACAGTACCAGGCTCACTGCCATGCAACGAATGCAGGTTGAAGATGATATTGAGGATTGGCTTAAAACAAAAGGCCTTGATAAAAAACGCGAAGCTGCAGAAACGCTTGCAGAAGCGGGCTTTTCAATCGATGATCTTGAGGTTATTTTTACCGATTCCGGCAAAGATGTATTTGCGAAAGTGATTTCCTGGTTGGAAAATTTACTAAGTTCCCAGCGCATTATCAAAGATCTTGAAGAAGCCTCAACCAGAATATCTAACCTCGTGACTGCAATCAAGAGCCATGTGCACATGGACCGGACAAATGAACTGCAGCCCACCAACATCCACAATGACATTGACAACACCATTACACTACTGGGATATAAGATCCGCGAAAAGAATATTATCATCAATAAAATTTATTGCAAAGACCTTGTTGATATTCCGGCTTATATAGGCGAATTGAACCAGGTGTGGACCAATATTATCGATAATGCCATTTACGCGGTCGACAAAAATGGTGAGCTGACTATTGAAACAACCTGCGACAACAAAAATGTGAAAGTAAAAATTATTGATAACGGCGGTGGCATCCCTAAAGAAATCATGTCGAGAATATTCGATCCGTTTTTTACCACTAAAAAAGTAGGACAGGGTACGGGTATCGGTTTAGATCTTGTGAACAGAATAGTAAAACGTCATAATGGAGATATAAAAGTTGAATCAGCGCCGGGACGAACAGAGTTTTCCGTATGCATCCCTGTTGTTGCTGCCGCTGTTGAAACTCATAATAATAATTAAACGCTGAGAAAAAAGAATGAAACTTCCATTCATTATAATTTGTGATGACGATGTGCAGGTATTGCGGGCTATCCAGCGTGATATCAGGAATCAGTATCGTGATGATTATCGTATAGCGGCCACAGACTCTGCTGTTGAAGCGCTGGAGCTTATAAAAGAATTAAAACTTAAAAACGAAACAGTTGCTTTGTTCATTTCAGATCAGCGAATGCCTGAAATGGAAGGAATTGTTTTTCTTGAAAAAGCAAAGGAAATCTTTCCGAATGCCAAGCAGGTTTTATTGACTGCCTATTCGGATATCGAAGCGGCCATTCGTGCGATCAACAATGTAAAACTCGATTATTATTTATTGAAGCCCTGGAACCCTCCTGAAGAAAAACTTTATCCTGTCATCAATGAGCTGCTGGAGGACTGGCAGGCATTTTATAAACCGGATCATGAGGGCATAAGGATAATAGGTTTTCAATGGTCGCCGAAGTCACACCGGCTTAAAGAATTTCTTTCCGGGAATTTAGTTCCTTATTTATGGATGGATATTGAAAATAATAAAGATGCTGAGCAGTATCTCACAAGTGCAAAATCCTCTTATTCCGATCTACCGCTTGTTGTATTGAAGGATGGCTCCGTTCTTTCAAACCCGGAGTTACCGGAACTTGCAGCCAGTGTGGGTTTGCAGCAAAAGCCATTGAGTGAAATGTATGATGTGCTTATCATTGGTGCGGGACCTGCCGGGCTGGCTGCATCTGTATATGGTTCATGCGAAGGATTGAAAACTTTACTGATAGAGAAAAGTAATCCGGGCGGACAAGCCAGCAATAGTGCACGCATTGAAAATTACCTGGGCTTTCCTTCCGGTCTCTCTGGCGCCGAATTGACACGCAGGGCTATTTCTCAAACAACGCGTTTTGGAACAGAAATTCTTACCCCCAAAGAAGTAAAAAATATTACTGTGCAGGATGGTTATAAGATCATTGAAATGACGGATGGAACGATTGTACACAGCAAATCAATAATCATAGCAACAGGTGCAGCCTATGCAAAACTGGAGATTGAAGGAATTGAAAAATTTACCGGCGCTGGTATTTACTATGGATCTGCAGCTATAGAAGCTCATGCCTGTAAGAATGAAGAGATCTATATTATAGGAGGCGGTAATTCCGCGTGCCAGGCCGCCATGTATATGAGCAAATTTGCTAAAGAGGTATACATGCTGATCAGGCGGGATGCATTAAAGCAAACAGCTGCTAACTATCTTGTTGAAAATATCAGAAAAACTCCGAATATAAAAATTTTACCCAACACAGAAGTGATAGCAGTATGTGGTGATAAGGTATTAGAAGAGATCACGATTAGAAACTCGAAAGACAACGAAGAGAGAACCGTTGCAACGAAAGCCCTGTTTGTGTATGTAGGAGTTCAGCCGGGAACATCGTGGCTCAATGAATTGGTGATGAAAAGCGAAAAAGGTTTTATAGTCACAGGTAATGAACTGATGAAGGAAAAATCTTTTCATGCTATTTGGAAGCAAAACCGGGAACCATATATCTGTGAAGCAAGCATACCAGGAATTTTTGTAGCCGGTGATGTACGATTTGGTGCTATGACAGGTATTTCATCCGCCGTTGGCGAAGGGGCGATGGCAATCCGATTTACACGCAAATACCTGCAGGAAATTTAATCTGATTAACTTTATCCAAACTCATTCAGAATGGATCGGTACATTGTTATCTCTGAACATACAGCTGAAGATTGCCGGATGGCTGTAAAACATTTTATTCAATATCATGCAAACTTTCTTACGCATTTTGAATGGGGTTGTTATGACAATGACCATCATGCTTACGCAATAATAGAAGCAGACAGTCATGAAAATGCACTGATGTCTGTTCCGCCATTGTTCCGGGAAAAAGCTAAAGCAATCAAGCTTACTTATTTCAAACCCAAGGAGGGTAAGGATAAGTTACACAAAGAGGGTTAAAACTATTTTTCAGAAACACATCAGCAAAAGTTAATAGATAAAAACTAACAGGTAAAAGTTTTCATGCCCGGTTTTTATTTGTCCGTTGTTTGGTACAGCATCGATAAATCACTACGCAGGCGGAACTCATTATTTTTGCAAAAAAATATGTCGTTAAATATTAGCGAGCTGCTTACAGTAACATTCACATTATTCGCTGTGATCGATGTTATAGGCTCTGTTCCTGTTTTGATCTCCCTAAAAGAAAAGATGGGCAAATTTGGAGAATTAAAAGCTACATTGATATCCGGCGCCCTGATGGTTTTGTTTTTATATGCTGGCAAAGAGCTCTTGAAGTTGCTGGGTGTCGATCTCCGGTCTTTCGCGGTGGGCGGTTCCATTGTAATATTTATTCTCGGGTTGGAATTGGTTTTAGGATTGGAATTTTTTAAAAAGTGAAAAAGACGTAAAATCAGCAACGGTTGTCCCTATTGCCTTTCCACTGATTGCCGGCTCTGGAACCCTAACCACCATTATGTCGTTGAAAGCAAACTATGGCGAGACAGCATTACTCATTGCCATTCTCATCAATCTTGTCATTGTTTATCTTGTTTTAAAATCTCTGAAGTTTATTGAAAAATTACTGGGCCCGGCGGGGTTAATTGCCGTACGCAAATTTTTTGGTGTGATCCTTTTAGCAATTGCAGTAAAAATCTTTGCCACTAATGCGCATGGGTTGATAAAATAATTTTTACAATGACTGTCCGGATATAAAAACCCAAATCTACGCAGGATTGCCTTTTTGTTCGTTGTGTATTAGTGTCCTGTATTTTCTGGCAACTTCATGTTTTAATTAAGTTCAGAAAGATATAATACAGGCAATAAACAAATTAATTTTTTAATACAATAGCAATACCTATCTTTCCAATACCTAATTACTTACCATTCTTTATTCCGTTTTCTGGATATTTATTCAATTTTTCGTTTAAACAAACTTAATATTATTATGAAAAGAATTCTTTTTTGTCTGAGCGTTGCGTTTTTTGTATTGTCGTGTAACAATGGTACTACCAAAACGGAAACAACCAGTACCGACAGTACTACTCAAAAGCCTGCAGTTGATCTGCCTTATACTGCCTCATTCTCCAGCAGCTGGAGCGCCGACGTGTCGGACGCCGATCTCAAAATGGTGTTGACGACTTATAAGGACTGGGCCGATGGCAATATTTCCAATTTGAGCAAGGAAATGGGAGACAGTGTATATGTGGATTTTAACACCGGCGATCATTTTAATGGCACAAATGCTGATCTTATGAAGATATGGAGCAAGACCCGGGATAGCCTGAGTTCAGTTGCCATTGATATGGAGGGCTGGCAAAAAATGTACGCCACAGATAAAAAAGCGGGCTTTGTTGTGACGTGGTATAAAGAAACAGATACCTATAAAATGGGTAAAGTTGATTCGGCCTATTATCACGATATCAACGAGGTGAAAAATGGAAAGATCACCTGGTACAGCCAATACAAAAGGCCGGCAAAAAAATAATACCACTTGCTGATGTCAATGTTGTTATGCCGGGCCTGACCCGGCATTTTTTTTTAAGAAAATTAACAAACCAACCTAATTGCATTAGACTCAAGGTTCTCTTCCGGAAGTAACAATACTTAATGGCAATTACTATTTTCTATCCATATTGAGTAGGTTGAAGTGAACAAAATCATTGTTGTTTTTCGCAACACTATTAGCTGTTTGTCGCATTGTTTGATTTTTTATACCCCCTATTTTAGTATTCTTTGGGTCGCAATCAGTGACTTCAGATTTGATTTTAAATGAAACTTAAAATTGATTATGTCAAAAGCCACCAAACCTTTCATGATAACAGACGATCTTGTAATAAACAAAATCCATTTTATACGCGGTCAAAAAATTATGTTGGACAGAGAACTGGCCGGGTTGTATGGGGTTGAAACAAGAACACTTAACCAGGCCGTACGCAGAAATCTAAACCGGTTTCCTCCAGATTTTATGTTTCAAATAAAAAATAAGGAATTGAAAAATTTGAAATCACAAATTGTGACATCAAGTTGGGGAGGACTGCGTAAACTGCCTTTTGCCTTTACAGAACAAGGGGTGGCTATGCTCTCCAGTGTTCTAAACAGTGAAAAAGCTATTCGCGTGAACATCCAAATCATACGAGTGTTTACGCGCATGAGACAAATACTTCTTGTACACAAAGACATTTTACTTCAACTGGAAAAGGCAGAAAGAAAACTAATCGGTCACGATGAAGACATACAATTAATATTTAAATATCTAAAGCAATTATTGAATCCACCGCAACAACCGCGCAGAAGAATTGGTTTTAAAACCATCAACCAGGATTGAATAAATTACGTGCTCAGATGATCATGTTGGCGACTTCCGATAATCAGGATTCTATTCCAGGATTTCCCTTTTCACATTCGGAAGTTGCATCACTAAATCTTCTCCGTATGCGGTGGCAGGAGTTTGATAACCCGGTGTAAAATTTCCCTTTAAAATTTTTTGAGCGATGAGTAATGTACTTTGCATGGTTAGCGTATAGCCATCGGAACAACTCATCCTCACTGTTTTTGTTTCTCCTTTGCTGTTTGAAACCTGCCCCCATACTAAACTCAAGGCCTTGCTGCGTTGCTCATCACCCGGACCGGCAGGACGTTTATTAATTTTCTTTTTTATTATTCCCCTGATAAGGTTTGTACGTAACAACCAGTTAAATGATACCTGCAATTTCAACAATCGATAAATATTGTGTGAAATCGCAGTGTATGATTCGATATCAGGAATAGCAGTCGTATAATACGCGGTAGCAATATCACCCCAGGGAATACTCATCACAAAAAGTCTTTTGCTCCCAAAGTCAACCCACATTCCTTTTTGTCCGAGGGGAACAGAAACAACTTTGCCGTTTTTTCTAAAAGCGCCACCCATCCCTAATTTACTCACCATGGTGGTGGCTGTTCCATGAGACAGGCCACCACCAATGTTTGCAAACGCAAGTTTTAAACTGATAGCATCAGGTAATAATTTTTTCAACAACAGCGCCGTGCAATCCGTAGGAACTACATCAAACCCGGCACCGGGCAGCAACATAACGCGTGCCTGCTTTGCGGCCTCATCATATTGCCTGATGAATTCAAAAACAGATACATCACCATTCACATCTATATAATGAGTGCCGGTTTGCAAGCAACCGTCAATGATCTGCTTCGCTGTGAATTGAAAAGGCCCCGCGGCATTTACAATTAGTTTCACCTCTTTTAAAGCAGCCAGCAACGCGTTGGAATCATTTACATCAAAAACTTTGTATGGATAATTGAGTTTTGCAGCCAATGGTTTCAACACTTCCTCTCTTCTTCCTGCAAGAATGGGATGCAAATCATATTCCACGGCATAGCGGGCAATCAATTCACCGGTATAACCATTGGCGCCATAAAGTAAAAATGAGTTTTGCATGCAGGAGCATTAAAAGGTGAAAGCAATCATTTAAAGGTAGAATAAAAAGATTGAGGTAGTTTTGAACTGGTCTGACCTAAATCATAATTCCTTCCCCGTATCATTAGTAGCTTTATTATTAATGAACCTCTGGAAAAATATTATCCGAAAACCCTCTTAGCCTGGGGCGGCATGAAATACACGCTCCCACCTTCCATTTTTCACTTTTAATTTTTCACTATATGCATACAATCATAGAACCTTTCAAAATAAAATCTGTTGAGCCTATCTTTTTCACAACAAAAGAAGAACGCATTGCCATTATAAAAAAGGCTCATTACAATCCTTTCCTGATCCATGCAAAAGACGTGCTGATTGATCTGCTTACAGACAGCGGCACCAGCGCTATGAGCAGCGATCAGTGGGCCGGAATGATGAAAGGAGATGAATCTTACGCCGGCAGTAACAGCTTTTTCCATTTTGAAAAGACGATAAAGAAGCTCACAGGAATGCCCATCGTGATCCCTGTTCACCAGGGACGAGCAGCAGAAAAGATCCTGTTCAGCATCATTGGTAAAAAAGGAAAATATATTGTCAGCAATACTTTGTTTGACACAACAAGAGCGAACATTGAATTCTTCGGGGCGGAAGGGATTGATCTTTTATGTGAAGAGGGAAAACATCCCTGCATTCCTGCCCCATTTAAAGGAAACATGGACGTAGAGGCATTTAAAAAATTTATAAAAGAAAAAGGAGCTGAAAATATTCCGTTATGCATGCTTACGGTCACCAACAATTCAGCCGGCGGGCAACCGGTGAGCATGCAAAACATCAAAGAAGTGAAAGAAGTTTGCAGGCAGTACAACATTCCGCTTTTCCTCGATGCCTGCCGTTTTGCCGAGAATTGTTTTTTTATCAAACTCAGAGAAAAAGGATATGGTGATAAAAAAGTTGAAGAAATAGCTCATGAACTATTTTCTTACGCGGATGGCTGCACCATGAGCGCCAAAAAAGATGCATTTGCCAATATCGGTGGTTTTCTTGCCATGCATAACAAGGAACTGGCGCTGAAATGCAGGAATGTACTTATCATCACGGAAGGATTTCCAACCTATGGCGGTTTAGCGGGTAGAGATCTCGAAGCCATTGCCATCGGGTTGAATGAAGTGATGCACGAAGATTATCTCCAATATCGCATTCGCAGCATTGAATATTTAACGGACAAATTACTAGCGGCCGGAGTGCCTGTGATGCAACCTGCGGGCGGACATGCCGTGTACATAGATGCAAAAGAATTTTTGGAACATATTCCTGTAGAAGAATATCCCGGACAGGCCCTTGTAGGCGCATTATATGTCGAAGGCGGAATAAGAAGTGTAGAGATCGGATCACTGATGTTTGGAAAATACGATGTCAACAAAAAACTCATACCTGCGCCCATGGAATTGGTGCGCCTGGCCATTCCAAGAAGAGTGTACACCCAAAGTCATATAGATTATGTGGCCGAAGTGATCATTGACGTATTCAAAAAACGAAGTGAACTAAAAGGACTAGAAATTATTGAAGAAGCGCCGGTGCTGAGACATTTTACTGTTAAACTAAGACCAATCGAAAATTGCTCAACCTTAGAAAAGCTGAGTGCTCAGAATAAAATAGAAAAGCCGGATCTTGATTTTGCTGAGCAAGTGCTAAAATAATTTTGTCTTCTTAACGTCTAAGATAATGTAGTTAGCAACTTCTTTAGGGCTGTAAGAGTACCGGGGTGAGATGCACGTACTAAAAGTGTAAAAAATTCCCACACGGTTCAAAACGACATTACTGTTAACTTGCAAGCCCGGTTTTGTCTGTTAACTATTATCTTTTATCTAATCGCATGCCGCGCAATCGAATCGAAGGAACACCCAAAGCAAAGATCAACAGGGAAAACCTGCGACAGGCGCTCGTCCTTTTCAAATATCTGAAGCCCTACCGCGGTAAGTTCATATTAGGTTTGGTGTTCATTGCACTCACGGCATTCTCGACCAGTCTTTTTCCTTTGTTCTTAGGAAAAATGATCGATGCGGCCTCACCCGGAACAACAATGCCCGGAATGTCCGCCGGTTCAAAGTTTGGTTTTAATGTAAAAAATATTCACTGGAGTCTAAATACAACATTGTTCCTTATTTTTTGTCAACTGACGGTACAGACTTTTTTTTCATTCATGAGGGTGTATTTGCTCACTGCTGTTGGTGAAAGAAGTTTGGCTGATATGCGCAAAGATGTATTCAGTAAGCTACTCACCATGCCCATGAGTTTTTTCACAGAGAAAAGAGTGGGTGAGTTAAGCAACCGCATTTCTTCTGATCTATCGCAGATACAGGATGCCATATCATTTACGCTGGCAGAATTTTTACGCGGCGTCTTCACATTGATCATCGGTTTATTTTTTATTTTCTGGATCAGCCCTAAACTGGCTCTGGTCATGCTGTCTGTTGTTCCCCTGCTCGCCATAGTTGCCGTGGTTTTTGGAAAACAAATTCGCAAGAAGGCCCGGAAAACCCAGGACCTGCTGGCAGACAGCGGAACCATTGTACAGGAAACCTTTCATGGTATTTCGATTGTAAAAGCATTCACCAGCGAATTCCATGAGGTAAGCCGCTATGTAAAAAGCCTCAGGGCCGTAGTATCCACGGCGATCAGCAATGCAAGATATCGCGGTGCATTTGTAGCCTTCATGATCTTTAGCCTGTTTGGTACGCTTGCATTCGTGATCTGGTATGGTGGCCGTATGATCCAGTCCGGCGAACTGACAATTGGTGTGCTGGTTATGTTTGTAATCTTCTCCATGTTTGTTGGCGGTACATTCGCCGGCTTTGCCGATATGTTTTCACAATTGCAAAAAACATTGGGAGCTACGCAAAGTGTAAGAGAAATTCTGCGCAGCGAAGGTGAAGCTGTAGAACTTAAACCAATCGAAATTGAAAAACAATATGAATTAAAAGGCAATGTGCGGTTTGAGCATGTTGCATTCAGTTATCCGAGTCGCAAAGACATCATTGTATTAAAAGATCTTTCTCTTACTGCAGGCAACGGAGAACAGGTAGCGATCGTGGGACCCAGCGGTGCAGGCAAATCAACAATTGCATCATTACTATTGCATTTTTATGAACCCGATAGCGGCACGCTCTATTTTGATGCACGACCAGCCCGTGAATTCCCGATTTCACAATTGCGAAGGCAAATGGCTTTTGTACCGCAGGATGTGATGTTGTTTGGTGGCAGCATCAAAGAAAATATTGCTTATGGAAAACCAGGTGCCAGCGATGATGAAATAATCGCAGCTGCTAAGAACGCGAATGCACATGAGTTTGTAACGAATTTTCCGGAACAGTATGAAACCATTGTCGGAGAGCGTGGCATCAAATTGAGTGGCGGCCAGCGACAGCGTATTGCCATCGCCCGTGCTATTCTAAAAGATCCTGCTATTTTAATTTTAGATGAAGCCACTTCTTCGCTCGATAGTGAAAGTGAGCAACTGGTGCAGGAAGCACTGGAAAACCTGATGAAGGGCCGAACATCATTTGTGATTGCACACCGGCTCTCTACTATCCGGAATGCCGATAAAATTGTGCTGATCGATAAAGGGATTGTAAGTGAAACGGGAACACATGCTGAGCTCATGAATCGTAACGGCCTCTACCGCAAACTAAGCGAAATGCAATTTGATTTTAGTTTGGTTGCAGAATCGCCTGCGGTGGAAGGGTTGGAAAAAACTCCGTGATCCTCCGTGTACTCTATGCCTCCGTGGTTAACTTTACCACAGAGCTACAGGGGGCATAGAGAAACACATAGGTTATATGAATCTATGTTTCTCCTGAGGACAACCAGGCAATTGAAAAGCTGGAAAATGGGAGAGTGAATCCGATGCTGTATAGTTTGTCTGAAATTGCGGGGTTCTTTTAGAAGCATTTTTCTTAGTTATATCCATACTTATTCAGGTTGTTTAGTTAAATCATCCATAGCCTGCCGGATAAACTCAATCAATTCGGAAATATTTTCTTCTTTTATTTTCCATACCATTTCATAATCAATTCCGAAAGATTCATGGATGACACGGTTACGAAATCCAATCATGCGACGCCATTCAACTTCCCGGTGTATTATTCTAAAATTTTCCGGCACCCGGCTGGCAGCCTCTGAGATAATTTCAAAATTTCTTGTTACCGCGTCAATAATTTGATCATCTTTCAGAAAGTCTTCTTTGCTGATCCCCGATGTATAGGAAAGAATTTTTTGTGAAGCTTGCAGGATATCTTCCAGCAGCTGTTGTAATTCCCATTTAGACGGCATTACAACAAATTTACAATTTTCATCTTTGGGAAATGTAGGCTAAGACTAGTTAATCGCATCGTTTTTATAATACTTTGCAAAGACTGTATTTTTTTCGTAAATATTGAATTTCTCTTTCATTCAATCTCCGTATTAGCATAAAATCAAGCCTGTCAGGCCTGATAGTTACAAGATGAATGTTCCCATCCGGATATTCAAGATAACATTGCTGAGGTGGCAATTCTACGCAGTTAATCATAAACGGATTACCATTGAGTAATTTATTTTCACGAAGCTTTCTTATTGCTTCGATTGCCACGCTTTCCAGTTTTTTTATCTTCATTTCATTCATACGTAACTGAGAAAATTACTTGTAGGTTGATATTAACTTTACTCCATGGCCCATGCCTGCCGGCAGGGCTGGAGATGCTGGCGAAAAATTTTTAGACCTCTTATTTTAGGAGTTTTGACTTTGACAAGAGCTTGTTAACCTTTTCAGTTTTTTCAGGAAAAGAAGATTTCGAGATTTTTGATTTATACACAATAGTTACATCAGGTTCCTTTCCGTTCTTCCGGGATAATTGCGAGGTTCTTTTTAACGTACTTTTTTTAGTAATACCCATACTCAAATTTACATTTTATTTCTTACAAGGAATGCCAAATAATTCCTTTCTTCATTCACATCAAACCCCACCTCAACCGAACTACCACTATTATCTTCCACCAATGCAGTGATGATGTAGTGAGCAGATAAAGCCTCATGATGGCGGCTCAGGATCTGTCTGTAAAAACGGGTGCGATCGTCGGTACTCCCGGTAAATACCAGTCTTGCAGTTGGATTTTCTTTAAGGAAATCTTTCACTGTATCAATGACAGTCGATATGACTTTCACAATGTCCTGGTTACCGGAATAGACGATGTCATTAACCCTACCATTTTTCATCACATCTCCAAATGCCACATTATAATAACCACGTTTTCTTAAAGGAGTAAATTCGATGCGTTTTGCAATTTTGCCTTTAGGTCCAATGCTTATGAATTCATAACGGGTTGTTGATTTTCTGGTGGTATTATAACCTTTCGAAGCCATGAATTTTCAGGATAAGCAGTTACTGAAAGATAAAACTTCTAATCGTAATTTTCACTTGCCACTTATTATGTCGATCCCTACTGCCGTGGACTTCCTGCTTACCCTTACCATTATCTTTATCTCCTGGCCGATGTACACAATAAAGCAAAACGCAGTTACAAAAACTCATCCCGACAAGTCGGGATGAGCCGCATCCGCTCAAAGAATACAAACCTGCCTGCCGCCAGGAAGGACCTGAAATACTGGTTAGAAAATTAATTATTTATTGTTCTTTAAAGTTCCGATTGAATTCTTCCAACTCAGTTTTAAATGAAGGGAGGTCTCTTTTAATTGTATCCCAAATAAGAGGCAGGTCAGTTCCAAAATATTCATGTAGAATCCTGTTGCGCATGCCTTTGATTAAAACCCATGGTTTATGTTTTTCTTTTTCTTTTACTTCTCCGGGTAAATGCGAAACAGCTTCGCCGATTATTTGAATATTATACAGGCAGGCTTCAACTGCCATGAAATTTTTTGAAAAATCATCAAAAGAAAGATTTTCTGTCAGGCATACACAATATCTTTTTCAACAAATTCTAAATATTGTCGTTTAATGGAACAGAGTGGGACGACGTCTGTTTTTATTCCAAACAGGTCTTCAATTTCGTCGGCCATTTCAACAAAGTTCAATCCCATGGGACCTGTAATTTCAACTGCAATATCGATATCGCTTTTTTCAGAAGCATCGCCGCGGGCATACGAACCAAACACACCCATCCTGCCAACCGGGTATTTTCTCTGCAGTTCCGGCAGATGAATTCGCAGAGTCTGTAATATATTTTGCAGCGTAAACATGATACAAAATAAGTGAATTTTATGACCAATTTAAAGCATTCAGGACATCATTAACTTTACCAAATGGCCGATGCCTGCCGGTAGGCAGGTGCATGATAAGGCTGCCTGCAGTTATAACAACTTGTTCTGATTGATCGGGACGAGCCGTATCAGGGCAAAGAATACAAAACCCGGAAGTCCCCTGACTCTCTTTTAAAGAAAGTTTATTAGCCATTGTTCCCAAATTGGGAGCATTTTTTTGTATATTTGTTTTTAATCATGCGGATAATTGCTGTAAAAACTCTAAAGCTTTACGCTAAAAAGAAAATGGAAGCCGGGCAGTCATTATTTGTATGGTAAGAGAAAGCCTCCAAAGCAGTTTGGAAGAATCATAATGAATTAAAAGCACAGTTTGGAAATGCTTCTGTTATCGGAAATAAAAGAATTGTTTTTAATATTCACGGAAATAAATACCGCCTCATTGTTGATATCGAATACCGGCTACAGATAATTTTTATTGTATGGATAGGTACGCACAAAGAATATGATAATATTGATGCTAAAACTATAACTCATGTTAAAGCCGGTTAAAACAAAGAAAGATTATGAATCTGCACTTGCAAGAGCATATGAACTGATGCAGAAGGATCTCAAAGCAGGAAGCAAACTTTCTGACGAGCTTGAAATACTATCTGTTTTGATAGAAGCGTATGAAGATAAACACTATCCCATTCCGCCACCCCATCCTATTGAAGCTATCAAATTCCGGATTGAGCAGGGAACTATTAATGAAAAAGAGTTAACCAAACTGCTGGGTGGACGTAACCGTAAATCTGAAATCCTGAGTGGTAAAAGAAAATTATCGCTCAATATGATACGGACACTGCATAAGAAATTAAGAATCCCTGCTGAGTCATTGATCAATGCTTATTAATAAGGATGCGAACAAAAAAACAGAAGAATAAAGGATTTGGCTCTGTTGATCCCAAAAGTGGGCAACTATGAAAAGCATCCTTTTTTTGTGAAAAAAGCAAACGAAGCAAAAGCACTTCTTAAATCTGTGGGTCTGCCAAAGAAGACAGCTAAAGCAAAATAATTTTAGTTTTCAATTCTCGTTTGCATTTCCCGCTTGCCAATTACTACTCGCCACTCGTCTTAACTTTACAGGATGGCCGATGCCTGCCTGCCGGTAGGCAGGTACATGATAAAGCAACCCGCAGTTACAACATGTCCCGCATTAGAAGCAAGAATACAAAGCCCGAAATGCTGGTAAGAAAATTTTTACATGCACAGGGTCCCCGCTACAAACTCCACGACAAAAAACTCACCGGTAAGCCCGATATTGTTTTACCGAAATACAAAACTGTACTTTTCGGGATAAGTGTTTTTTACGATTGACATAAAATGTTCGTACTTTAAATTTCTTAAACCTGTTGCTTATGAAAGAAGATATAAAGGAAATTTTAAGTGCTTTTTTTGTACAAGTCGAAAAGAGTGATCATAGAACAGGTCACTATCCATCATTTTATTCTGGACTAAAAATAAAAGTGGGGTTTGGCATTGGCCGAACTGCAAAAATTCCTTGGATAACTTTTTTAGGTAAAGGTCAAACCCCGCAAGACGGTATCTTTCCAGTTTACTATTTCTTTAAGGAAAATCATAAATTAATACTAGCTTATGGTATCAGCGAAACTAATATCCCAAAAAAGAAATGGAACGTTTCACAAAATACTAAAACAGTAGAAAAATATTTTGAAAGCTTGCGAATTAGCCCTCATAAATATCATTCTTCTTATGTTTATGAAGTGTATGATACCTATGAAGATCTGGATTGGAACAAAATTGAATCAGATTTAGATTCTTTAATAGAAAAATACAAACCATTAGTATCTTAATTCTTGCTTTATAGCTCCATCTACAAATGCTGAATTATTATTACAAAGACTCAATAGAATCTTTTCTAAATAAAAGTACTGAAGCAATTATAGGTTCAATTACTTTATCAAATCAATTTGATTCAACGCTATTTCAAAATAAGTCTTGGGAAGATCAAATAGAGATTCTCAAAACTGCCGTAGCTGGTTATGATGGAACAATTTTCTTTGAATTTTCGATACCGAGAATGGGTAAGAGAGTTGATTCTATTGTCATTATCAAAAACATCGTTTTTGTAATAGAGTTTAAAGTTGGAGAAAATCGATTTCATTCTTACCAAATTGACCAAGTTTGGGATTATGCACTTGATTTGAAGAACTTTCACAAACCAAGTCATAATGCTGTATTAGTTCCAATACTTGTAGCCACTGAAGCAAAAAAATCCTTTATTGAAATCTCAACAACTTCTCATAACGACAATTTGATTTTACCAATAAAAACAAATAAAGAAGATTTGGCCCTTGCAATAAGGAATACTTTACTATTTTTTGAAAGCAAAGAAATTATAAACGGCGAAATATATGAGAAAGGTACTTACGCGCCAACTCCAACAATAATAGAAGCCGCAGTTTCTCTGTATAATAGTCATTCAGTCGAAGAAATCACAAGAAATGACGCTCAGGCTATAAATCTAACAAAGACAACATTTGCGATTTCTGAAATAATCAACACCGCTAAATCCCAAAACAAAAAAGTTATCTGCTTTATCACGGGTGTTCCTGGCGCAGGTAAAACTCTTGTAGGGTTGAAGGTTGCCACTTCTCATTTAGATGAAGTAAAAGGAAGTCAGAGTGTTTATTTATCCGGGAACGCTCCATTAGTTGCTATCCTTCAAGAAGCGTTGGCAAGAGATAAAGTAAGACGAGAAGCAGAGATGGGACACAAAATAAGGAAAGGAGAGGCGAAGCAAGCTGTCAAATCCTTTATTCAAATAATTCATCATTACAGAGACGCTTATTTGGTTAGCTCTGAGCCACCTTATGATCATGTAGCAATTTTCGATGAAGCCCAAAGAGTATGGAATAAGGAACAAACTATTAAGTTCATGAAGCAGAAAAAGAATCAACCTGATTTCAAATATTCAGAGCCCGAATTCTTTATTTCATGTCTTGACAGGCATAAGGATTGGGCAGTAATAGTTTGTTTAGTGGGAGGAGGACAAGAAATTAATACTGGTGAGGCAGGAATATCAGAATGGCTGAATGCCATTGGAGACGATTTTCCAGATTGGGAAGTTCATATTTCTCCTAATCTAACCGATTCAGAATATTCTGCCGTTGACACAATTGATATTCTAAAACAAAATTGCGACGTAAAGTTTAATAACAATTTACACCTTGCTGTATCGATGCGCTCATTCAGAGCAGAAAATGTTTCATTATTTGTAAAGAATATTTTAGACCTAAATACAAACGAAGCACAAAAAACTCTTTCTCTCATTTCCGAAAATTACCCTATTGTATTAACAAGAGATTTATCAAGAGCAAAATCATGGTTAAAGGAAAAAGCGAGAGGAAGTGAGCGTTATGGATTAATAGTTTCTTCTCAAGCTCAAAGACTGAAACCCTTTGCGATAGATGTAAAATCTCCAATGAATCCCGTTAATTGGTTCTTAGATGGTAAAGATGATGTTCGTTCTTCATATTACTTGGAAGATGTTGCAACCGAATTTCAAGTGCAAGGTTTAGAACTCGATTGGGCATGTATCACATGGGATGGAGACTTGCGTTATTCGAACGCTGAATGGAAAACTTTTGGTTTTAAAGGAAACAAATGGCAAAACATCAACCATACCGAAAGAAAAAAGTATCTGATAAATGCCTATCGTGTATTATTAACAAGAGCGAGACAAGGAATGGTAATCGTCATTCCCGAAGGGAACAATGAAGATCATACAAGAAAATCTGAATACTACGATCCGACATTTGAATATTTAAAGAGCATTGGAATCAAAGAGATTTAGATTTTTCGACGTGACTTAAAAGCAAATCCACGGTGATTAGTGTGTCGTAAATTGTGTCCTATAGTATACCACAATCTAATTTCGTAGTTCACAATTTTGCATTAACTATAACGCAACGATAATAAAATGTACACACCAACAGCAAAAGGATATTTTTCTGGATGTGGCGGCATGGAGTTAGGCATCATGCAGGCTGGAGTAAAAATAATTCAGTCGCTTGATCTTGATCCAGAAGCTACGCATTGTATGAAAATAAATAGTCATTATTTTTCTCATACTGTTATGAACGCTGACATAAAAGACAAAACGGTTTTGGAACAACCAAAGACTGATATTATTATTGGCACTTACCCTTGTACAAAGTATTCGCCTATTGCTGATATACACGGCACTCGGACAGGAGATGATTTGTTTTTGCATTTCTTTCGGCACATTGCTATTGAAAAACCAGAAATGTACATCGTAGAAAATGTTCCCGGCATGAAGAAATTTAAAGTTGTGATGGAAGCAATGACTAAACTGCCAGATTATTATATAAATGTTTTTTGTCCGGTTGATGCTGCTAATTGGCTACCGCAAAAAAGAAAGAGACTTATTCTGATTGGAACAAGAAAACAGTTCTCAATTAATGCCCCTAAACAAATAAACAATAGACCTCGCTTAAAAGATATTTTAGAAAGAAGCCCTGAAGTTGAAATGCCTGATTATGTAATTAAACGAATCAACGGGAAATACAGAGACAGACCAATAATCGTTGACCCAGAAGTTATGAATGCGATGGCTCCCACTTGTGTTGCCCATTATGCGAAGGACTTAAGCACTCGACTTGTAAAAGATAAAAGAGCAGAATATGGAGTCAGACCATTTTCAATTAGAGAATACGCAAGGCTGCAAGGTTTCCCTGATGATTTTATTTTTGAAAACAAAAGAAGTTCTTACAAATTAATTGGGAATGCAGTTCCTGTGCATATGGGAAATTGGGTTGGAAAAATTGCAATGAAATATTTTAATTAATAGTTTTTTGTTCAATAGAATTACCGAACGTAGAAGTGTGCGACGCAACAAAAGGTAAATAGAATTACTAAAGGTGGTAACATAATCATTTTATTAAAACATAATAACCTCATGTTGTTGTTGGTCGCTGAGCTTCTTTCGATCGTCCCGCCTGAGGCGGAATAAACTCTGGCCAATAGCATATTTTTTAGGTCCACCGGAGTTTTACCCGGTCACCACTCCATCAAAGAAAGGATGCGGCCGGCATCAACTGATCTTTATCATAACATTGGGATCAACAACTCGGTAACTTTCATCAAAATCAATTTGATGAAATTCCTTTTGCCATTTATTATACTGTTGTATAATGGTCTTACTCTAACGGCTCAGGATAAAAAAGCTGCAACAGATTCTGTCTTTCATTACCGGGGCCTTACCAAAGAAGAATGTCCTCAGCAGTTTTTGACATATATCAATAACGATTCTCTGCAATCAAAAGCAGTGTTACTGGTGTTGAATGAATCATTGCATCCGCTGGGCCGCTACGAGTTTTTTGATGATGTTGCCCGGGTACGTTCACTGCGGATGCCCATGCGTATGAACCGTTGCTCCCTGCTTTATATTGATACCGGGATGCACCGCTATCGTACCGTCTACCAGCAGTTGAAGGTCTCGGTTCAATACGAAGCGGGAAAGATCTACCTGGCTCATTTGTTTTCCCGGGCAAACTGGCCGTTCGGAGGTATTTCCGTGATCAGGAAAAATGATAAGGGAGAGCCGGTGGAGTATGCCGCCGTTTTATTTGAATATATCAATACGGCTACTGCCACTGAATTATACGGGCGCATGAATAAAAAAGAAATGCTGGTGAATGAATAGAGTAAAGCAAGACATGTTGCTGCCAGATTGTTGGTAGCTGAGTTTCTGTCGGTCGTCCCGCCCCAGGCGGGATAAACGCTGACCGACAGATTGCTGTATCTATCGACATAATAACCGCAGGGCTTCAATTCAAATTCATCATCGCCTTTTAAATGTATACCTCGTTTGTGAACAGCTCAGTCTATGACACAACTCTAACCAAACAGGTTTACGTATTTCTGATAAATATAGGTTTTGCCATATTTAACCGTCTCATCTTTCAGTTTCAAAACATCCAGTGCAATAAACCGGTCGATTACTTTCTGCGCACCCATCCGGCTAAAGCCTGTATGAGCGGCAACTGATGAAGTAGTTACTATGGGGGTTTTAAATAATTGCTGCAGTAATAACATTCCGCTTGCCGCTTCTCTCTTGCCGAGTGCCTGGATTTTCCGCATGTCCGTTTCTCTCAGCCGGTGTATTTTACCTGAAACATCAATGCTCTCATTAGCCGTATCAATAATTCCATCAAGAAAAAAATCCAGCCAGGGTTCCACCTTGCTGTTGTGATAATCGTTCAGCCTTTTGTAATACAACTGCCGGTGTTTTTTGAAATAAGAGGATAAAAACAAAACAGGTTTTTCGAGCACTTCCCGATCATAAAGAAATAAAGTGATCAGGAGTCTTCCTGTTCTGCCATTTCCATCAAGGAAAGGGTGAATGGTTTCAAACTGAGCGTGAAGCAGGCCCGCCTGTATCACAGGCACAAGATTTTGAAGATGAACAAATTTTTCCCAATCATTCAATGCCTTATTCATTGATTCCACGGGCGGTGGAACAAACTCTGCATTGCCGGGCTTTGTACCGCCAACCCAGTTTTGCGAACGACGAAATTCACCCGCATTGGCAAACTGCGATGATCTTGCGTCCGTCATTAATTCTTTATGCAATTCCCGAACGAAACGTAACGAAAAAGGAAATGTTTTCAACCGCTTCAATCCGTAATTCAATGCGCGGATATAAAACAAAATATCATCGGCATCAGTTTCTTTTGCCTGCACACCTGCATCTAATTCCAACGCATCCAATAACGTGGCTCTTGTACCTTCTATCTGCGACGAATAAGTAGCGTCTTTTGCTACATACATCGAAAGAAAGAAATCGACATTAGGTAAAGTCTGGCTTACTCCATCCAGTTTACCGATCAATCTTTCAGCCAGAGCAGCCTTTACCAGAATTTCAGACGAAAATTCCAGTACTTCTGCAGGCGGAAAATCAGCAGGGATAAAGGCTTTAAATCCACCGGCTTGTTTTATGAACCTGCCTAAAACCATTTTTTGAGTTAGTTTACAAGTATTGCGAAGATGTAAACTAAAATCAAAGTTAGTTTATTTTCATGAAAAGACATGAACTAACTTTTATAAGCCTTTGCTGAACCCCGTCCACCACTATGCCGGACTGCACAGGCAGGATGAATTCCACCTGCGATGCTGAACAAAATTGTTGGCGCAAAGAGTGCGGCCCCATTCGTCACTTCGCTCCCCGGGGCTTAATAGCAATTGAAACGCTGGCTATATAATCATCCTCTCCATCCAATCAGCCCCTCCAAAAATTCTATCTTTGAGCCAGAGATCATTTCTTCCGCCGCTTTATTTGTTTTAGAATTTTCTTTTCTTCTCCTTCCAGCTTTCGCTGAACTTTCTTTACATCTTCGGCGGCAGGTAAGGCTTCTGGTTTAACACCTCTTTCAATAAGCATTTTACGAACAGCTCTGTTGTTTTCTATATGCTCTGTGGTAATTTGTTGTTCGCCCTGAAGGTCCTTATCAATTACATTATGACTGGTTAATTCTGTAGCAAAATCTTTGGCTTTGATCGTAAGCGTAGGCAAAAAATCTGCAAGCGGGCGGCTATCCGGGATCATTAATTTTCTTTTCATGTCATTTGTTGTAAAGCCACCAAATAAAGCCTGGTCGCCTTTACTCCTGATTACGGCAAAACTTCTTTCATCAACTCCGCGTTCATAAATGATCCCCGATAATTTTTTTTCAGATTTAGAAAGTTTTTCCCTTGCAGAAACACGGGCAATGTCAAGCAATCGTTGTTCAATAATTTCCTGCTTCCTGGTTTGCACCGCAAAATAGGTCTGTGCGAAAGCCACTTCATTCTTGGCAGGATCGCCATTTTGCGCTACTAAATAACAAGCATACCTGGTTAATGCAACATCCTCAATTTCCCTTTGTGAACCACTGCCAATGTCAACCATTTTCCCGATACCGGCAAAATGGTCAGAAACAACCACTCCACTGCTTTCGCATGAAGTTTTAGCCTTTTCAATAACCTTGAAAAAATTGTCCCATTTGGAATAACCAAAAATAGATTGCAATTCTCTTGCACTCCAGCATTCTATTCCTTTATATATGTAACAGGCACGTTCAAATTTTTCAAACAGGTCTGCAATGAATTCTTTTTTCATAGTCATAAGTTTAATCGCTTATAGAGGATTATTAATATTGCAAAAATCGATTTATTTCATAGCAGGAAAAATTATTTATCGAGATAATATTCGATCAGGTTCTTCCATTTCTAATAAAATTGTTGCAGCCGAAGACTGCGACTCTTCGATTTCGCTTAGGCCAGACTCGGCAGAAGCTTAATATCAATTCAAATGCTGACTATATAATCATATCCTTCTATCAACCACTCCAAAAATTCTATCTTTAATCACCGGTCACATCAGCACAATTAAAAAGAATGGAGCCTTTGTTTATCAATAATGAAAAGATCGCGGCGCTGTTGCCTATGGAGGAATGTATTGAAGTGATGGAAAAAATGTTTCGTTCACTGGCAGCCCGCGAAACGATGCAGCCTTTGCGCTCACTGATGTGGCTGCCTGAAAAGAAAGGTTTACTTGGCATGATGCCGGGTCATTCAAAGGACTTGGGTGTGATGGGGATTAAAGTGATCAGTGTTTTTCATGCCAACAGGGAAGCAGGTCTTCCTTCCCACCAGGGCGTGGTGATGTTGTTTGATGCAGAACACGGACAACCGCTGATGCTTTTTGATGCACAAGAGATCACAGCGATCCGCACCGCAGCCGCCAGCGCAGTGGCGACAAAATTATTATCAAAGAAAAATTCATCAACCCTTGCTATCATTGGTTCCGGCGAGCAGGCCACACGACATATAGAAGCCATGCGGTTGGTAAGAACAATAAAACGAATAAACATCTGGAGCCGAACGGAATCAAATGCAAAAGAACTGGCTGAAAGCACTTCATCACGATATAACCTGTCTGTACAGTCAGTCAAAAATGTACAGGAAGCAGTGAAGCATGCGGATATTATCTGCACAGTTACGTCATCAAAAGAACCCGTGGTGATGGGAGACTGGATTTCTCTCGGCACACATATCAATGCCGTTGGCTCCAGCACAGCGGCAACAAGAGAACTGGACACGGCGGCAATCGTAAAATCAAAATTGTTTACCGATTGTTATGAGTCGCTCTTCAATGAAGCCGGGGATTTTCTGATTCCAAAAAAAGAAGGAACCGTAACGGATGATCATGTAAAAGGGGAGATCGGTGAAGTTTTATCCGGAAGAAAAAAGGGAAGGGAAAATGATGAAGAGATCACGATTTTTAAGTCATTAGGCATTGCAGCTGAAGATATTTTTGCGGCTTACCATGTTTATGAGAAGATGATGAGCTATAAGCTGTAAGATACTTGCTACAAGCTTTGAGCTATGAGCTTTTAGCCACGAACCATTCATTTGAAATTCCACTATGAGTCTTGAAGCTTGTAACGTATAGCTTGCAGCTAATTCAAAAATCTGAATAAAATGATTGCACCCATTTCAGTTTCCCTGCAGGATATAAAAGATGCGCAGCAACGCATCAAAGGCAAAGTAAATCGTACGCCGCTGATTCGTTTTTATGGCGATGATCTTCCCGGCGAAATTTACCTGAAGCTGGAAAATCTTCAACCGATCGGTTCTTTCAAAATAAGAGGCGCCTGCAATGCCATGAGTCTTGCCGATCCATCCTTGCTCAAAGAGGGTGTGTACACTGCCAGTGCCGGCAATATGGCGCAGGGTGTGGCATGGAATGCCCGAATGATGAATATTCCCTGCACCGTGATCGTACCCGATCATGCCCCGCAAACAAAACTGGATGCCATTACAAGACTCGGTGCAAAATTCATCAAGATACCGTTTAATGACTGGTGGCAGGTGATCGTTACGAGAAAATTTGAGGGAATGAAAGGATTTTTTGTTCATCCCGTAAGCGACCCGCCGGTGATTGCGGGCAATGGAACAATAGGGTTGGAAATCTTAGAAGATCTTCCGGATGTGGATGCAGTGATCGTTCCTTAT
>JBIOGV010000024.1:0-23824 GCA_044448365.1 Chitinophagales bacterium | reverse complement strand
TGTCCCAGAGTTCGGGTACGGGTTCATAAGTGATAATCATCAAGAAGCCATGTAAAAAAAAGGCACAATGTGTAATTTGAAATGTCGGCATTTGAAATCCTAAGCTTTCAATATTGCCCATAACCTCTTTTACTTCAGGCAGACTAAACATGTATCTGTATGTTTCCTTCAGTTCTTCACCGCCCGATTCCATCACGAAAAAATCTTTGCCGCTTTTTCTGGCTTCATAAATTCTTTTAAAGAACGGGTCTCCTGTATAGGGCAGGGTGAAAGGCGTCCCCATGCTTCCATCAGGGTTTGTCATCCATGCGGTAGAAAAATGATCATCTGACTGCCAGATTTGAAAACCGCTTGACCATGACTTAGCGCCTAAATCTGCTATTTGTTTGAATAACAATACGGCAGTTTCTCCCAGTTCTTCACTTCGCTGCATGGCCATGGTTCTTGCACGAACTCTTTCTAATGCCAATTCTATTTGTGCTTCTCTTGCCTGTGCTTCCGCTTTTTCAATATCCAAATACCTGCGATAAGATAATTCAAAGACATTCCGAAAGCGTTTAAACAGGTTGATCTCTTCTTCGTTCAATGGATGATAAGTGGAAATTCCCAGGGCAACAGGTCCCAATGAAAACCAGTAATAATTAAGTGAAGACGCATTTTCCAGGTGAGTGTCAATAAATACATTAGTCGTTTTCTGAAAATTGAACCAATCCTTCAATGCCTGGCCGGTAAGGCTTCGGGTAAAAATCTGGTTAGTACCCGCCATCATTTCCGCGGCAAAGTCAGTTGATATTTTATCCGATGTATAATCTACCTCGGTGATCAGCATTTTGTCGTGGAGCCGGTAGTACTCATAATTGGTGTAGGTGCCCTTGTCACCATGAAAAATAGCCGTCTGCACATTTCGTATTTCTTTGATGCCAAGACTCTCCAGTTGTTGCGAAATGATACGGCATATTTCGGGCATGTCCGCCGGTCGCTGCATGCCCATAGCAACCGTTCTGACCCGTTCAAGCGAGTTCCCAATTTCCAGTTCCCGGTTTTGTTCTTCAACCGCTTTTCTTTTCTGTTCCAGTTCTTCAATGGTTTCTTCTAAAAGAATAGCAGTGGTGTGTTTTACTTTTTCTGTACGGTCGAGTTTGAAATCAGTAATGTTCCATTGTTTATTCGCCTCATCAAGCTTTTTGAGTAACGTTTGCTTATCCTGCTCTGACAGTTGGTTATTTTGTTGAAGAAGGTCTTGTATTGTTTTAAGATATTGATTCATTTCATTTCTTTAGATAGATCATCCGCCTATACAACCTGATAACGTTCTTGGTGGACTTTGTGTAAACAGCTGTGTCCTTTGTGACCTAAAAATTCAGGACACTACGCCCACAAAGAACCACAACGAACACAAAGTCCATCTTACAAGAGCTAGGTTCATATAGCCGAACAGTTAGTTCTTTTAATATTATGCAAATTTTTTGTTTTAGTCTCTGTCATTTGCAGGATCTGAAGAATTATTTACTTCTTATACTTTCCGTAAACAGCTTGCCCGGGAAAAACGTTGCTAACTGTTTTACCATTTCTTAATACAACCACACCATTCACGATCACATATTCGATCCCTTCAGAAAAAGCAAGTCCTTTTTCAAATGTAGCTTTATCAATTATAGTATTTGGATCAAAGATGGTGATATCCGCGTCAGCTCCAATTTGTATTCTTCCTTTGAACCGCATCATGGGTGCAATGCCTTCGAGGCGTTTAGCCGGCAGTAATGTCATCTTTTCAATAGCCGTATTTAGATCCAGCGTTTTATCTTCTCTCACATATTTTCCCAGTACTCTTGAAAAAGTTCCGGCGGTGCGCGGATGTGCCAGCGGAGCATAAGGCATCGCATCGGATGCAATGATGACATTTGGGTATGCAACTCCAAACCTGATCCACTCAGGCTTCATGGAATGGATGATAACGATTCCTCCAATTTTCCTGTTGCTTTCAAATGTTTCTTTTGTTAACCGTTTCCCGGTTGCTACCCATTGCAGATCTCCATAGCTTATCCCCAATCTCTCCTGCCAGCCTTCATTAAATACAGCACTCTGAAGAAGTGTAGAAGCTGCCGTGTAAGGATATAGTTCTGTAGTGATATCGAATCCTTTGTTTTTTGCAGTTTGCACCAACTCAATACCAAAATATATATTGCCAAGACTCGCACTATTAATATGAACGATGTGCAAAGGTGCACCGGTAAGAATGGCATCTGCGATCGCTTGTTGAATAGCCGTTATCCCTCCTTCCCGTACATGTGTGAATATTGTTGCTTTTAATTCTCCGGCTAATTGATATACACGAAAAACTTCTTCCTGTTTTACTGCCGGTAAATAACCGATCGGCACGCCAATGCCAATACCACCTTCTGCCAGTGAATTCCTTATATTCTGAAGCATTTTATTCATTTGATCAGGAGACAGGCTGTCCAAATAAGAAGGTTTTATTTTATTAAAAAGCGAATCAAAACCTGATTCTCCTTTCAGGGTTATCTGGTATAGCTCATTTATTCCCTTTTCATATTTACCCAAGGCTTTACATCGTTCAAATGGCCAGCAGACACTGGCTCCATAATTGATTAGAGATTTTGATTGACGGGATGCATACCATTTGTCTAAGAATTCTATTCCCCATTCCAGTTCCAGCATGGTTGTAACACCATCATGTAATTTATATTCCTGTTCTTTAGTGCCTCTGCCGTGTACATGCAAATCAATAAAACCCGGACACACTACCAGGCCGCTTACATTGATCACTTCTTTTCCCCTCAATGGTTCGGATGAAATTTGTGCAATGCGGTTATTGATAATTCCCACATTCTTTATCGTATCCAGTTTGGTTTCGGGATCAATCACCCTGCCGCCGGCTAAAACAATATCATATTGGATGGATGATTGGGCATGAATGGATGCAGATAAAAAAACCAGGATGCCGAAAACTCTCCAGGCTTTGATCACTTCTTTGTAATTCATTTTGGTGGTTGTTTTTAGAATCTGTCTAAAATTATTTTTCTTTTAATGCCACACAACAGGTAGTAAGATTGTGCATCTCTAAATTTCCATTTGTTGCTCTTCCCAGTTCTGCATTGGAGAACATCCCCACCATCGGTACATTCCAAACATTTTTTACTCCTTCAATTTCCTTATTCATCAGCGGGCCCAAGGCCACTATTCTTCCTGCACAACTGAATACGATCAACGCATCCGCATCGGGCATCTCAACTGTCTTCATCTCTTTAGTATTGCGAATTACTTTTTCCATTACATCAAAATCAGGCGGGAGGGAAAATCGAACCTTGGCGCCTTGCGGCACAGTTCCGCTGCAGAAGAAAGAGCGGTCGCTCCAATCTATCAGGAGGCCGGGACGCATTACCGGATCGCCGGTTTCCCGCTGTAGCTGCAATGGGAAACTGGTAGCCAGTTCCATTAATAGATCTCCATTATCCGGCGAAACATTTTCAATGCCCCCGTATTTGGTCGTTATATCAAGTGCGGGGATATTATCCACAGTAAAAACATGGTTGCCTTCGCTTTTGGTAACCGTTTTTTCGGTACCTACTGCTTTCCATCCGCAGGTGGCCCTGCCTTTAATTTTTATTTTATCCTCATTCAATACCAGCACCACCACGCCACAGTTGCTTTCTTTATCGTTGGTAAAAACATATTGCTCTCTAAATGCGTAATCGTCGCCGGCCATACCGCCAAAGGCATTTACGTCCTTACCAATTATATCTTCCAAACCAAACAACAACTGCTCAGCATCCGTTTCCAAGTGGCTGCCCGCAAGGAGTAATGCAGGATGCTGGAATTGTTGCTTTGCTTTTTCTCCCATTGCTCTTGCCACCTCACGATATTTTTTTTCAGGAAATTCTGAAAACAGGATAGAGAAATATGCAGGATTAATATCCATCAAAAGAATAGCAACAGATAATTTCTCAGGATTCTCATCAATAAATTCACCATTGGTGGTAGCGCCAAAGATTTTGATGCCGGTATCATCCAGTATTTTACATACAGTTTGCCTGTCCTGGCTTATAGAAAGAAATACAACAGCTAATGTTGGTTTAAAACCATCAGCTATACTTTGCTGTAAAGCAGTTTTAATTTCTTCCGGTGATTTCCCTTTAATTGATTTTGCTTTCATTTTTATCAATCTATTTTTCTTTTAAAAGCTTCTACTTTTTCTATCATCTCTGCTATCTGCGGTACATACAATGCTTCATCAAACATCATGATGTCATATTTCGTGAATAGCATCATTCCTTCCCGGTTCTCTATTCCTTTATCAAAGTATCCTGCTGCCACATCATATTCACCCATAACAGCGTAAATCATTCCCATATCCCGGTTGGATATAGTGGTTGTTTTACCCAGCACTTCCATCTCGGCAATAAGTTCCCTGCACCTGGCTTCATTGCCCATTTTCCAACATAAAGTAGCCAAATATCTTAAAGTCATAAAAATGGGATAGAGTTTTACAGCCATTTCCAGCAAAGGCTTAGCTTCAGCATATTTTTTTTGAGACATCAAAATAGAACCCACAATAAAATGACCGCCAAAAAATGCAGGTTCCATCTGTATTAAATTTTTCCCCATCTCCATTCCCTTTTCATATCGTTGGGAAAAAATAAATATCCATGCCATTTCCCAATGGCACATTATAGAAAACGGGTCAAGATCACAGGCGGTGTTCGCATGATTATACGCCCCTTCAAGCTCGCCGGTATACAGGAGATAGAAAGCATACATACGATGCGCTTCAGGACTATTTGGGTTTATAGCAAGTACGTTTTGATATAGATCACTTGCCCCTTTAAAATTCCATTCAAAAAATATTCTAAGATTTGCCAAAGCCAGGTTACTTTCTGCTATTGTATCATCAAGTTCCATAGCTCGCTTTACCGCATGGTACATTTGAGGCTTGCATTGCTCCGGTGGAAGCAAGCTATCTAAACACAACTCCATATAACAATATGCCATTCCCGCATAGGCTAATGCATAACCAGGCTCAATTTTTATAGCCTCTTCATAATACTTAATCCCATTTAAAAAAGCTTCTGTTCCGTTGTATTTATTTACGTGATAGCGACCTTGCAGATATAACTGGTAGGCTTCAACATTATCCGTATATTTTTTAAGAACGTTTTCTTTATCTGCGGC
Source organism: Chitinophagales bacterium (assembly GCA_044448365.1). Classification (GTDB taxonomy): domain Bacteria; phylum Bacteroidota; class Bacteroidia; order Chitinophagales; family Chitinophagaceae; genus VBAU01. The sequence continues at coordinate 18,634 of JBIOGV010000024.1, read as the reverse complement.
AAATAATTTTATTTTAATGGCATTCAATATGGCTAGTGAAATTTCATCCTGTATATCAAAAATATCTTCGAGTTTACGGTCAAATTTTTCTGAATAAAGATGATATCCATCCGAAACTTTTATAAGCTGTGCAGTGATGCGCAATTTATTTCCTGATTTTCTCACGCTGCCTTCCACGATATGACTTACATTTAATTTTTCGCCTATCTCTCTCAGGTCCTGGTTTTCCCCCTTGAAAGAAAAAGAAGAAGTACGCCCGGCTACTTTTAATCCCGGCACCTGTGCCAGCATATTGATGATCTCTTCGCTGATACCATCACTGAAAAATTCCTGTTCCGGATCGCTGCTCATATTGGCGAATGGTAAAACCGCTATGCTGTTTTGCGAAGTCGGTTTCATTTTATTTTCTGATGGAAGGTTGGTAGTATTTGTTATCATCACTTCATACATGCGGACCGGTTCTTTTACATTTTTAAGTGTTTCTTCTTTTATGAATTTTGTTGTGATATCTTTTTTGTTTGAGATATTGTTATGCACCGATTCAGAAACATAAATGCAACCTGGTTTTGCGATGGCCTGTATTCTTGATGCAATGTTTACTCCATCACCAAACACATCATCATTTTCAAAAAGAATATCTCCAAGGTGAATGCCGATTCTCAGTTGAAATTCTTTTAAAGCATTACAGGCTTCCTGGATTTTTACAGCAGCATAAACAGCATCAGCAACTGTATTGAAACTTGCCATTACACCATCACCCAATTCTTTTATCCATCGTCCATTGACTTGTTCGATGATCGGCTTTTGCAGTTCACGGTTTTTAGTAAGAACGGAAAAAGCTCTTTGCTCATCACTGCCCATCAATGTTGTGTACCCGACAATATCGGTAAACATGATGGCGGCAAGTTGACGGGATTGTGACATACTTCTAAATAATTGTTAGTCCAATAGCACACCTGCTTTTTCAAATAATATTTTAGTTCTGGGGTCCTGCTTGAACTCCGGGAAGTACCTGATATGAAATTTTACATATACTAAATATCCCTCGCGCTTTTCAATTGCTTTTTCAAAATAGGCGAGTGCATTATCAAATTCACCAAAGGCCATATACAATACAGCCATATAATAATAGGCAGACTGGTCTTTGGTTAGTTCTTTCATTTTTACCAGCACTTCCCGCGCTTTTGTTTTTTCGCCCATAACCCCATATAAGAGCCCCAGGTACATTAAAGTAAAGCAATCGTAACTTTTAGTAACTGCTAATTCCGCCTCAATTACAGATTCTTCATATCTTTTTAAACTCATCAATGCATCTGCAACCATTCTGTGGCCGCCCCAAAAATTGGGCTCCATAGCAATCATATTTCTCCCTATTTTGAGTTGTTTTTCAGCACTCCCCACACACCAATATAGCGACGCCACATCAAAATTAGTGATCAGTGAAAGGGGGTCCACGCTATGGGCTATCTCTGCCTGTTCAATGGCTTCTTTCTTATTGCCCAAAGTTGCCAGACAAAATGCATAGTGCTCCCGTGATTCTGCCATGTTGGGATTCAACTTAATGGCTTTTTGGAATTCAATAGCCGCACCTTTTAAATCCCATTCATAATACAATTTCACCCGGGCTATGGCTGTGTATGTTTCCGAAATTTCATCATCCAGCTCGAGGGATCTCCCCGCAGCCTTAAGCATCCCGGGAAGGCTTTCTTGCGGGGGGAGATGATTAAAAAACCATAGGATCAGGTAGCAATAGGCGATGCCGGTATAAGCCAAGGCGTATTCCGGTTCTATTTTGATGGCTGCCTCAAAATATTTTAGCGCTTTAAATATAGGTTCTGCTGAAAACTCTGTAATAAAAGAACGGCCCCGGAGATATAATTCATATGCTTCTGTATTATCTGTATATCTTTTAAGAACGACTTCCTTTTCTTCGGCCAGTAATTTTATTTTGATGGCATTCAGGATAGCCAATGCAATTTCATCCTGTATATCAAAAATATCTTCCAGTTGCCGGTCATATTTTTCGGACCAGAGATGATAACCATCGGCAACTTTAATAAGCTGTGCGGTGATGCGTAATTTATTTCCTGATTTCCGTACACTGCCTTCGAGGATATGATTGACATTTAATTTTTCTCCAATCTCTCTCAGGTCCTGGTTTTTACCTTTAAAAGAAAAAGCAGAAGTGCGACCCGCTACTTTTAATCCCGGTACCTGTGCCAGCATATTGATAATTTCTTCGCTGATACCATCGCTAAAATATTCCTGTTCCGGGTCGCTGCTCATATTGGCAAAGGGTAAAACAGCAATACTATTCTGAGATGTAGTTTTCATTTTATTTTCTGATGTAGAAATGGTTTCGTTCACTATTACTATTTCATATATGCGAACCGGCTCTTTCACATTCTTCAGCGTTTCCTCTTTGATGAATTTTGTCTGGATATTTTTTTTGTTAGAAACATTATGATGCACCGATTCTGAAACATAGATGGTTCCCGGCTTCGCAGCAGATTGAATTCTTGAAGCGATATTTACTCCATCTCCAAACACATCATCATTTTCAAAAACAACTTCGCCCTGGTGAATGCCGATGCGCAACTGAAAATTTTTTGCAGCATTGCAACCTTCCTGAATTTTAATGGCCGCATTCACAGCATCAGAGACAGTATTGAAGCTGGCCATTACGCCATCGCCCAATTCTTTTATCCAGCGGCCGTTGTATTTTTCAATGATGGGTTTTTGAAGAGCACGATTTTTATTAAGAATTGCAAAGGCGTTTTGTTCATCATTACCCATTAATGCCGTGTACCCGACAATGTCGGTAAACATGATGGCGGCAAGCTGGCGGGATTGAGACATATTTATGGAGAAGATAATCTTTAAATTATGTTTTCATTCAGCATATTATTTTACAAATCCCATTTCTTTTAAAATCTGCTGGTGTGTCGCACCTTCAAAATATTTTTTATCATAAAAAATAGTGATGTTTAACAGGTAAGCATCTGATGATCGTTCTGCAAGTGCTTTTTCTTCCCATTCATTTGCTTTTTGATAGTCACCTCTTAAATAGTATATATAAGACAAGTCCCATGGGTCTTCAATTTTGTTGGTGGCAGCATATTTAAAAAAACGGCTCACCACTGCATCCGCTTTTTCTTTTTCATTGCATTTTGTATAAATAAAGTCCAATGTTACCTGTAATAGCTCGGAGCCCCATCCATCTTTAAATAATTTTTCCGCCTTTGCTGCATTCGCTAATGCTTTATCATATTCATCCAGAAAAATATAGGCATAAGCCTGTTTAATATAGCCCCAAACCCAGTCCGGATGAAGATCCAGCGCTTTTTGAAATGCATCAACACTTTTTTGAAAATTGCTGGCCACAAGGTTTGTCCAGCCCAGATTGTGCAAACTGGAAATAGAAACCGGATCGAGTTCTACTGCCTTGTCGGCAAAAGGTAAGGCTTCTTTGTACCTGCCCACGTCGGCTAATGTGGCAGAGTATCTTATATATATAGTGGCATTGCCCGGATCCAGTTTCAACGCTTTTTTATAAGATTCAACTGCACCTTTCCAATCCCAATCGTAATAAAATTTTAAAGCTCCTTCGGATGTATAGATCTCTGGTAAGCTTGGATCCAATGCTTTGGCCGCTTCAATTGCTGTTCTTGCTTCATTAATTATTTCTTTTTGAGAGGCTGTTGAAAAAAGGCTTTGCACAATTTTTTCGTTGGCAATAGCCGCATAAGCCGCTGCATATTTAGGATCAATCTGGATAGCTTGCCTGAAATGACTTAGCGCTTTTTCCGATTCTTCCGGCGTCGAGCCGTAACTCAAATATCTTCCTTTGAGGTATTCTGCATAAGCCTGTGGATTTACCGGCTTATTTTGTTGCATGCCTTTTGATTTATCTACAAGTGTGATCCGCAACGGATTCATTAATGAAGCAACAATGGAATCTTCAATGACAGAGATATCGTTATTCGTCATTTCGTATTTCGCCCCCCAAATCTGATTTTGGTTTGCTGCATCTACCAACTGACAACTTAAATAACACACACCCTTGTTTTGTTGTAATTGCCCGGTCAGCACCACATCGGCATTGAGCAATTTTCTCAAACTGGTAATGTTTCTGGAAGTATCCGCTAATTTGAATGTAGCCGATCGGGCAAATACTTTTATATCGGGGAATGAAGAAAGCCGGTTGATTAGGTTTTCCGGCATACCATCTGATAAGTAAAAAAGCGAAGAATCTTTTTGGAGGTTTTCAAATGGCAGAACTGCCAGCGATCTGGGAGCTGCAGACAAATTTTTATTAAAGAAAAAATTCCCCGTGAGAAATACAACAGCAGTTAAAACGATTACAGCTATGATAAAGATTACAATTCGTTTCCGGTTATTACCCGTTATTTTTTTCAGCTTGCCTTGCATTGCATCTTTTTTGGGCACAACAAATCCAGGATTGCAAACTGCAAATACTTCCAGAGGTTCTTCCACGTTCTTAAATTCGAACAATCCTAAAGAAACAACTTCAATCTCATTATTATTTTTTACCTGGTCACGGATGGCTTTAGACATGAGTATGGATCCGCCAACTCCCAGCGATATGATCCTTGAAGCAATATTTACTCCGTCGCCAAACACATCCTCGTTATCAAAAACAACTTCCCCAAGGTGTATTCCTATTTTTAATTGAAAATTTCTTTCGGCATTACATGTCTCCTGAATTTTTATTGCAGCATTTACAGCATCAGACACAGTATTGAAGCTTGCCATTACGCCATCACCCAATTCTTTTATCCATCTTCCATTGAATTGTTCAATGATGGGTTTTTGTAATGCACGATTTTTATTGAGGATGGAAAAAGCTTTTTGTTCATCATGGCCCATTAAAGCGGTGTACCCGACAATATCGGTGAACATGATGGCGGCGAGCTGGCGGGATTGGGACATTGATGATTAAAAAATTTTCTATTCTAAATACTCCCTGACTTTACCATTAATGAATTCTTTCACCGTTTCCCATGTTTGTTTTTTCAAACTGATAGGGTCTTCGCTTTCTTCAGCATCGGCGAAATATGCCAAGGCCTGGGGCATGGTTATTAACAGATTTTGAGAGGCATATTTCTGATTATGAAATTTTATGAAATCAGCAACTGAAAAATGTTGTAAAAACTCTGCTATATCCCAGAAATTTTTCCTTCTGCCTCTTCCTAAAATTGCCTGGACTTTCATGGCAATCATATCTTCAATAGAGAACATCCTGATATCGCCGATATTTAATTCCGGCCTTATCAGCGGATGCCGGACAAAATCAATTTTTACATCTTTGACAAAACCAAAAATTCCAAAACGCGGGTTTGATGTTCTGTTTACAAACGCATTTCGAAACTTTTTTTCAAGTGTGTCTATGATGACAGGGTTTTCAAAGGGTATGTATGAAAACAAATCGAGATCAATGGATTTTCTGTGTCCATAGTAAAGAGACAATGCTGTGCCTCCAACCAAAGAAAAATTCTTTAGCTCAGTCATTTCCATTAATTGTTTTAATATGGAAAAAGCCCCGGGTTCAACTGCCTCAATGTGTAGCATCTGAAATCTTTAAGAGGTTTGTTTATGACAGCACTCGCCAGGTACATTGTTGTCTCTGGCAAAAATTTCGCGTTGAGTAATGCTTCAGTAACTTTTTCATCGCCGTAATAGCGACGGCAATTTCGAATATCATCCACATCGCCCCGCTCAAACACCCTTTCGACTACAAAATTTGCATTGGCATCGTAGTCAATATTTTCAAATACCACATCCCAGAATATCCGTTTGTTAAAAACAGGTTTGAGCTTATCTGCCATAAGAATAAAGTTATTCCATTTTATTTTTTCATTTTTCTTTCAAGGCCACCCAACTCACAGTCGTACCATGAAACTCGGGATTACCATCAGTCACACGGCCAAATTCTCCCAGGGAGAAAAAACCGCTCATGGGGGTATTCCAGGTGCCAGCCAGCCCTTCCACTTCTGTTGAGGCCATCGGGCCCAGGCATGCTAACCTGCCTACGCAGGAAAAAATGATGAGCGCATCTGCATCGGGCAATTCTTTTTCTTTTATTTCTTTTGAACCCTGGATCACCATATCGATAACTTCAAAATCGGGGGGCATCGAAAAACGAAAAACGGAACCTTCTACAACCGGTCCGGCTATCATTACGGATTGATCAGCTGTATTGGCAAATAAGGCGGGGAGTATCATTGGGCTTCCTGCATTACGATGAAGTTGTAAGGGATAAGTCAGGTTCAATTTTACAATCCCTTCCGTATTGTTGCCATCAATAATATCTTTTCCGAGGAATTTTTTTACAACATCAAAGGCGGGCTGATCATCGATGGTATAGATCCAGTGTCCTTTGCTTTGGGTAATTGTTTTTTCGGTTCCTATCGGTTTCCAACCCGACGCTGCCATTGCTTTTAAAATTATTTTATCCTGGTCCAGGATCAGCGACAGCAGTCCATTAGCGCTTGATTCATTATTAGTAAAAACTTTCCCTTCAAAGTTTACAGCTTCACCGGCACAGCCACCAACAATGGTAACATCTTTACCGGCTTTTTCAACCAGTCCCGCGACGATCTGATTCTGGGGGATTTTATAATTAGCAGAAGAAATAATAAATGCCGGATTTGCAAAGGCCTTTGCCCCTGCTTCTCCAACCAGACAGGCAGATTCATATACTAAGCCGTTCCCATAATCCTTTACAACGATCTTGAAATAATCGGGATTGATGTCTAAAAGCAAGACAACTATACCTGTAGTTTCAACCCCTTCTTCGGTAAACTCAGCAGCAGTGTTGGCACCAAAAATGGCAATCCCCTTCTCATTCAGCAACGAACAGATGCCCTCTGTTTCTTCCGTAACAGAAAGAAAAACTAAAGCGAGTGTAGGTCGATAGCCACTGGCTATCTGTGTTTCCAATGCGACCTTGATCTCTTCCGTTGTTTTTCCTTTGATTGATTTTGCTTTCATGATATTTGAGATGAACCTATTTTTTTTAAGATGAATTTTATTTTGTCGCTGCCGGTAACTGTCCCAACTGCGTCATGAGATCGAGGTTATCGACAAAATCTCTTTCTTCTGCAATCCTCCCATCCTGCATTCGCACCAGCGTAACGCCGTCTATATCTACTTTTTTCCCTGTTGCAGGGATACCGAAGAAAACACCGGTATGGGTTCCTTTGAAATTCCAATGCTTTACTAATTTATCACCTTGTCCAAATACATCTTTAATAGTGAACGTGATATCGGAAAACCCGGTGAGATAATTGGCATAATAAGCTCTTGCGCTATCAATCCCTACAATATCGGGATTGGCATGCATGATCACATCTTTGGTAAAATTGGAATCATTGAATAGTTCCAGCCTTCTTTTATTAATGATCTCATCCCATACGTGGGAATACATTTTAATATTCGCTGCAACGGAATCTGTTGTTTGCGGTGAGACTTTTCCTGGTGAAGAGCAATTGCCAAAAAATAGCACGACGAAAAAGATAATCGAAATAAAAAGTTTGTTGAATGTTGTATGCTGTTTCATTGTTGGTGGTTGTATTGCAATAAGAAATTTTTTATTGATTTATCAGTTGTAAATGCCAGGGCTATTTTCCATTCCGGGTTCGCTAATCAATTATTATTTAGTGCTGATGAGGGTATGGCTCTCCAAATCGTCAGAATAGGGGTTTATGGAATGCCACTACATTCTGTATTACAATTTATCCAATTATTTCCTGTTGAGATTAAAAACTTTTCCGGAGATGGCTATTCAATATTATCAACCAGATTTTGAAGATAAGCCGACTTTGACCTCTCTTTTTTTTCTTTGCAAAACCGGGTGAAGTAATGATGTTTTTGAAGAAATGAAATTTGCTTTCGGTTCCATTCTTCTCTTGTCAATGAAGGATCAAGGTGCTGCCATTCTTTAAACAAATGCTCTGCTTTTACAGCAGCATCATTTGTTCCAAGGTATTCGAGATCTGCATCGGCAACTATTTCTTCCAATTTATTTTTTGGTGATTGCGGGATGCTGGTAGCCATGATCATCCCGCATATTTTATCGATATCCTCTGCAGAATAGCCATACCCCGGCAAATATTCCCTTGCAAGGAGACAGCCTGCTTTTTCATGATCAATATAGGTTTTTATGAACCCCGTATCATGCCACAATGCAGCGGCACTCACCAGGTCAATCTCATGCCCGGTACAATTTTCTTCCCTGCCAATTTCAATTGCCTTATCCATCACGTATAAAGTATGCTCATAGCTGTGATAGTAATAATGCGGGGGTATATTGTTTTTCAACAACTCTATCACAAAAGTTTTCATTGACAAATTATTTTGCATGTCCTTTTGCTTTTAAAATGCCTCCCGCGGCTTCCTTTATACTTTGTACATAAATAAATGCCCTGGGATCTATTTTCATTATTGCATCCTGTATTTGTTTTATTTCAAGGCGCGTAATAATCGTAACGATGATCTCGGTCTCAGTCTTTATATCAAAACTGCCGGGCAAATATCCTCTTTCTCCCTTGTACACAGTGATTCCTTTTCCCAGCTCATTCACCAAAAAACTTTTCACTTCATCCTGATGCGATGAAACTATGTTCATGGCGGTATATTCTTCAATGCCATCGACTACATAATTTGTGGCCCGGGAAGCCGTAAAATAAGTAATGATACAATACATAGTCGTTTCAATACCAAATCTCCAGGCAGCCACTGAAAAAATGATGGTATTGAACAGCATCACGATCTCGCTGTTGGAGAATCCTGTTCTCCTTCTTGTAAAAACAGCGATCACCTCTGCACCATCAATCACCCCGCCACCCCGTATTACTAATCCCATACCGCTTCCAATTAAAATACCTCCAAAAATGGCGATCAGTAATTTGTCGTGTGTGATAGCTCTAAAAGTAGGTGAAAGTAGTCCAATTGAAAGAAGACTTACTGCAATAGCCGTTTGAACAGCAAAGGTTTTTCCTATTCTTTTATACCCGAGGTAAACGAAAACAGCATTCAAACAGATCATAAGAAGACTGATATTGATACCTAATATTTTATTCACTAAAATTGCGATCCCTGTGATACCACCATCCATAAACTTGTTTGGTATCATAAACCCCTTCATGGCAAGCACAGCTAAACCCACCCCGCAGATGATGAGCAACAGGTTCCCCGGGTTCCAGACTTTTTTCCATTCGATGGTATCAGTCTTATATTTTTTAGCCATCTTAAAGCAGTTGTTTTTAATTACTAATGTAACACTCTCATTTAGTTATCCGAAATACTGTTTTATTTTCCTTTTGGCAGGAATAATGAAGAGGTAATTGTCTTATTATTAGCCTTAAAAATCATAAACCGGAGTGACCATCGTCAATTTTGCCCAAAAAAGCCCATAGTAAGTTTGCACATGATTCCTGGTAACCATTATCAGGCATTTATAGAAAAATAATTTATTGACCATAAATTTTTCAAGTATGAAAGCAAATGTTGGCATTTACGACCAGGGCGTAAGAACATTGCTTGCCATTGCCATTGCCGCTCTTTATTATTTTAAAGTAATTGATGGAATCTTAGCACAGGTTCTTTTAATTATAGCCGGAATATTTGTATTGACAAGCCTATGCGGTGTTTGCCCCTTGTACAAGCTATTTCACATTAATACTGCTGAGAAACATCATAGCAGTACATAATCGTTGGTTGGTGATAGAAAAGAAAGGCGATTCACAACTGTGGGTCGCCTTCTTATTTTTCAGGCATACCTGTTCGCCATGAATTTAAATGTGAAGAATGGCAGTTATTTAGCCTGCGATCTGCTCACGATAGCACGAGGGATGTGGTTTGACATTAAAATATTAATTGACTATTCGTATGAATTAACCTTATGACTTCTTAGTGGACTTATGTGTAATTCCCTGCCTGCCGGCAGGTTCACAACGTCCGGATAGCTATCGGGACACAATGAATACAAAGTTTGGCCTTTATTAATTATAGGTTCATCCATGCTGACAGTCATTAAATAATTAAATTGAAACCATGGAGAAAGAAGAATAGTTATGTAGTTTTTTAAATTAATACTATATTCATAAACCCATCCTATTAAAATTTTCTCCGTCTCCACCATTCTTCGAATCCTTAAACCAAAACATGACTTATGCCCAAAGTAATTATTATTGGCGGAGGAGTTGCAGGAATGAGTGCGGCTCACGAATTGATAGAACGTGGATTTGAAGTGCAGGTTTTCGAGAGAAAAATCAGGTTGCCGGGTGGCAAGGCACGCAGCGTTCCCGTTCCTGATAAAGATGCAGGAGTCAATTACAACCCTCTTCCCGGTGAGCACGGCTTTCGATTTTTTCCCGGGTTTTACAAACACGTCATCGACACGATGAAACGAATCCCTTTCCCGGGAAACAGGAATGGCGTGTTTGACAATCTTGTTCCTGCTCCGCATGTAATGCTTGCACGAACGGGGAATGACCCGATCGTTATGCCTGATAGTTTTCCAAGGTCGTTTGCCGATCTGAAGTTAATGCTCAATGCATTTCATGCAAATACGGGACTTACCTCCGAAGACAAAGAATTGTTCGCGGGAAAAATCTGGCAGTTAATTACCAGCTGTTATGAACGCCGGGAAAATGATTATGAGCGTCTCGGCTGGTGGGAATTTACGGATGCTGAAGGAAGAAGCCAGGCCTATGCGGATCTGCTTGCAAAAGGACTTACGCGAACACTTGTTGCTGCCCGTGCACACACGGCAAGTACAAAAACCGGTGGAGATATTTTTCTTCAATTGATTTTTAATATGGCGAATCCTTCCGTGGCGACTGACAGAATATTAAATGGTCCCACCAATGATCGCTGGCTTCATCCCTGGCATCAATATCTGATCAGCAAAGGCGTTGACTACAGATTCTTATCTGATGTGGTAAAAATTGATTGCGATCCGAAGAGTAGAAAAATTACAGGCATTTGGGTGCAGAAACTTACAAAATCGAAGGGTCCTTTCGTTGAATTGATACCCCCGTCTGCATTACCGCCGCCGGAAAAATTCACTGCTGACTATTATATTCTTGCAGTACCGATCGAAGTAGCTGCACCGCTGTTGATCGGCGATATTTTGAACGGGAGAACCATTCAGCGGTTCACGATCGACATCATTGACAAAGCAATTCATGATAATACACTTGCTGATCCTGCCATTTCGATCCTTGATGTAACCAATGATGCCATTGCCAAAGCAGCCATTATGCAAGCCGATCCCTGTCTCTTTGGAGTAGTAGAGTTGTCGAATGATGTTTCATGGATGACCGGCGTACAGTATTATTTGAATGAAGTCGTGACGCTCAATCAGGGTCATATCATCTTCTCTGATAGTCCCTGGGCGGTGACAGCCATTTCTCAATTACAATTCTGGAAAGATTTCGACATAAGCAAATATGCTGATGGAAAGGTGAAAACTATTTTGTCGTGTGATGTTTCTGATTGGGACACTCCGGGAATTCTCGATCATCCTGACGGAAAAGGTGGAATGATAAAGAAAACTGCAAAGGAATGCAGCGCGGATGAAATAAAGGACGAAGTCTGGGCGCAAATGCAAGGCGCCCTGATTGTAAATGGCAAATCCCTGCTGGGTGTAAAGAAGGAGCTCATCCATACCTCGTTCATTGATCGCGACATAAAATTTGAAGGTGATTATGCCAGCAAAAACACGGAACCGCTTCTTGTAAATAAAGTGGACACATGGCGATTGCGGCCAAATTCTTACAGCGATATTCCTAATTTATTTTTTGCGGCAGATTATGTACGAACACACACGGATCTTGCCACTATGGAAGGCGCCAATGAAGCAGCACGCAGAGCCGTGAACAACATCATTGAAGCATCAGGAGTGAAAAAACCTCTTTGTACCATCTGGAATCTTCACGAACCATGGATCTTCCATCACCTGCGTCGTCATGACTTCTTACGCTATCAAAAAGGTTTGGTGTGGCAGAAAAAATTTCCGTGGTGGGTAAGATTGTTGCAGTGGATACTGTCATTATTTAGAAAAGGTGCAAAAAAATCAAAATCATGACCATATTCGAATACCTCAAACACCCACATCCGTGGCTGGATACAAACAACTACACGATCATACAGATCATTCTTTTCTTTATTGGATCTGTTCTTTGGCTGGTTTGTTATATTGATACGTTGATAGATATACGAAACAAAAAAATAGTCAATATACCCGCGGCAGCCGTTATTCTGAATTTCGGTTGGGAGATAGCTGCCTGTTTTTTCTTTGTTCCCAATATGGGAAAATTGCTTGTTGCAGCCTATTGGGCGTGGATGTTCTGTGATATTTTTATTTACTATTCCTTGTTTCGTTATGGGTATAAACAGATGCGTATTGACTATTTCCGGACGCATGCTCACTATTTTATTATTACCGGAATTATCATTTCGTTTTTATCACAGTGTACGTACATGGTCCAATACGATCTGCCAATGGCCCCAATAACAGGGTACATCATTAACCTGGCAATGTCTGTTTCTTTTTTGTATTTGCTTTTTATACCAGGCTTCAACTGGTATTCACGTGTCACGGCCTGGAGTAAATTTTTAGGAACAGGCATTATCAGCATCATGTTTTTTACAAAATATCCTTCAAATAATTTTCTTACGGTCATGTATTTTGCGGTAGCAAGTTTCGATATCCTTTACATAATTCTGGTGTACAGGAAACTAAAGGGCAAGCTGCCATTATCCGTTGAAACATGAAAAAGCTAACACAACAGCTTTACAATTATTTTATTCCTGCGAAATACATAAAGGATGAAGAAGTATTTCGTAAAACAAGAATATTTGTAAATGCTGTAACCATTACTTTTTTCTTTGCTCTTTTTTATGTGGGTAATTGTATCGTATTCCAAATGCCGCATGTAATGTGGCAAATAGCCGTGTATAGTATTCTTTTTTTATCACTCCTTTTTCTGTTAAAAAATGGTGTATCCCTGATTATTTGTGGCAATTTGTTCACCTTTCTTTTTTATACCTCCAACCTTTATGATATTTATTACACAGGAGGTCTTTATTCCGGCATTCTCCCCTGGCTTGCCATGGTTCCAATCACTGCTATCCTTATTTCATCTTTACGATCTGCTTTTTTATGGATGATAATTTGTGTTGCCACCGCAGTAACAATCGGCATCATGTATCATACCGGTTTTGCTTTCCTTTTAGAAATACACCCGAAATACCTTCATCCGTTGTTAATTACAAGCCAGGCCGGGCTTATCGTCATCATCTTTGTTGTTTCTTCTGTAATGGAGAATGCTTATATACGTTCATTAAAAGTATTAGATGAAAAAAACAAAGCTATCGAAGAAGAAAGAAAGAAATCTGATGAAATGTTATTAAATATCCTGCCCTCTGAAGTGATGGAAGAATTAAAGCAAACCGGCAAAACAACCGCCCGGAATTATGACCTTGTTACTGTAATGTTTGTGGATTTTAAAGATTTTACCCTGATCAGTAACAACCTGACTCCCGAAGACCTGGTAAGCAGCATCGATCTTTATTTTGAAACCTTCGATGCCATCGTTACGGAACATGATATTGAAAAAATAAAAACAGTGGGAGACGCCTATTTATGTGCAGCAGGGTTGCCCATTCCCAATACAAAAAATCCTGTTGAGATGGTGGATGTGGCATTCAAATTTTTACATGCTGTAAAGCTGTTAAAAGAAAAAAGAAGTGCAGAAAATCAAATAACTTTTGATGTGAGAATAGGAATTCATTCAGGGCCATTGATAGCAGGAGTAGTGGGCACAAAAAAATTCGCTTATGATATCTGGGGCGATGCGGTGAATACTGCGGCCCGCATGCAACAGAACGGCGAAGAAGGTAAGATCAATATTTCAGGCACTACTTATGAACTGATCAAACATCGTTTTCACTGCACACACAGGGGAAGAATAGAAGCCAAGCATAAAGGACTTGTGGATATGTATTTCGTTGAAGGAAGACGGTAATGAAGTAAAAAGTCAAAATATTAGTCACCGGGAATTCGAACACAACAAATGTTCAATTGCAACAGTTTTGAATTTCTACTTCTTACTTTTTGAATGAAGTTTCATGATAATTCTCATAATCATAGGTAACTCAGCCACCATTTCTCCCGATGCGCCTGTTTATATTCGCTGAACCACCTGCAAACGGGATACAGGGAAAGTACAACGCATATCCAGATGATATAAACCGTAGATAAGGAATAGCCCTCACCGGGAATAATGAAATTGGGCGCCCCTCCGGCGCCAGGATGTACTCCTTCTGAAAAAGAATGTCCGCGGATCAGGAAAAAAATCATTGTAAGGGTATGGATCAAAAAGAAATGAAGAATATAATACAGAAAGGGCACACGGCCATATACAGTAATAAATTTTGTAACGCCATTTTTTACATTTCCCGCAAATGCGAGGAATAAAATTCCAGTGCCCACAGTGGCACACATGTATAATAACGAAGGCGGGTATTTTTGAACTTTCATAAAGGAAAGAAAAGTAAACAAAGAATTTTTCTGAGTTGTCCAATGGCCGGGATCTCCATATGTATTTGTGGCTCTTAATACAATAAAGAAAGCAATCACTCCAAAACCCAACCAGAGTAATGCTTTTTTTCTTTCAATCCCCTCAAATTTTAGAAAAAATTTTCCAAAGCAATAACCCATCATCATAAGTCCTGACCAGGGAAGAAATGGATAAAAGATAAAAAGGGCATGGTGACCCCATAATGGAAATTGACCGGGGCGATGAATCAAATCATATAACAAGCCGGTATTGGGATGATTCTTTTCGTAAAAATCAAGGCTGTTATGCCCGAGTACTATTATTAAACCTAAAACAAAAATAGCTCTGAAAGGTAACCATATCATCAGGCCCAGCACGATCATGCTCATACCGATCGACCAGATCGTTTGCAAGACAAAAAGGCTGTAATGAATATCAAAACTGAAAGCAAAACCCAACACAACGATCTCAATAAGAAAAAGCCACAATCCTCTTTTGATCAAAAAAAGGCTTAACTGCTTTTTATTTTTCCTGAGGCTTTGAAAGTAAGCACCCGAACCGGCAAGGAAAACAAAAATCGGCGCACAAAGGTGTGTGATCCATCTTGTAAAATATAAAATGGGAGTGGTTGTGGCGAGATTCAATGGATCATCTGACCATGCATCTTTATGAAAAAAATCTCTCGTATGATCCAGCGCCATAATGATCATTACCAATCCACGGAGCAGGTCAATAGAATCAATACGATAAGAAGTTTTGAGTGGTTTAAGTGGGTGTAATGGCGGAGCAGGAGCAGTTAATACGTCCGGCATACTCGTTGGTTTGGAATAAAGCTAAAAAAATTACCAAACTATTTATTGGATTTTTTTACAACTGGCATATAAAGCTTATCTATGTTTTGTTATTTTTTCATCTGGTGCCAGAAAAATGCTGCGGCAAAGCCAACAATAATATAAATCAGCAGCTTAATGAGACGGTATTTTGTTTGGCTACTCATTGTCTATTGAATATTCTTTCTTTAATAAATTAATCAACCGCCTTGCTTCTGCAGAAGCAACGTCTGAACGCCTGTTCATCAATTTCAAAAATCCATAAAAATACTGATGGTGCATCAGCACAACATTAATATCCCGGGGATCTTTACTGATCAATGGAAACTTATTCTGCCGGATGATCTCCTGTGGGTCAACATTGTGCTCAACGGATTTATAAACGAAAAAAAAGCCACGCGCGTTAAATACTTTATCATTCGTAGTGATCAGGTCGTTTATTCTTTGACGCTGTAGATCGGCCCAGTTATCAAACGACTTGACCAATTGGTAATACAAAGCGATGCTGTCCGCAATCGCCTGATGTTTTATCAAACGAAACCCACCTGTGCTTGTCATTTGTGAATATGTCTTTGCATTGATGCCTGGTACGAAAGATCCCATCATAGTCAGTTTCCTGGCCAGGTAATAAACCTTCCCCATCTCCCCATTGCCATTTTCCAATCCATTGAAAATTGTATCTACGATTGCGCAATAACTGAGATTCAGCGAATCATAGGTATGATACATTTCCAGGTCAGTTTTCAAGTCCCTCAGCATGGATTGAGCATACTGGTTAACCTGTCGCTTATCTGAAATATTTTCCCGTATGTTCTCGGCAAAAAAGCCAAGTGTTACCGCAAGAAATATCATGATAAATTCAAAAAAATATTCTTTGAATCTTTTCTTTTCGACATGTGGATGATGATGGACTTCCATATTTAATTAGTTATTGCGTTAAACATTTTTCCGTTTTTTATTACCACCTCCACCTTATCCAAACTATCAATATCGGCAGAAGGATCCGCAGACAAGACAACGAGATCGGCAATTTTCCCCCGCTCCAGTGTTCCATTGGTTTTTTCAATCCCTATTGCAAGTGCACCGTTTTTTGTAGCACTGACTAAAGCTTCCATTGGTGTAAAACCACATTCCGCCACAAGTAATTTTATTTCACGCTGTACGAGCTTGTTGACATCTACATCCATGCCCGTGGTTACCGGAATACCCGATTCTTTGGCCAGCATAGTGAATCGTTTGCCTATCTCATACATTCCAGCCCAGGCAAGTCTTCGATTGGCCGGCATTGATGTATCTGCACCTGCTTCTTTATAAGTTAAGACTGTAGCATCCAGTACTGTTTTGTTGGCTAACATGGCTTTTATCAAATCGGCGAGAGGCAATGATTTAAAAAGACTATCCCAGAAAGCTTTGCCCAGTCCGGGCTTTAAGCACTCAGCCGGAATGGTCCTCGAATTCCAGCCCGAAACCATTGCTGAATGCGAAATGGAATTGACCCCGGCGTTTACAATTCTAACGCGGATGCATCATCGAGATTAGCATGGCTCCATACAAGCATGTGTTGCCTATGTGCTTCAGCAGTAATTTTTTTTGCAAGCTCACCACTCAGTTCCGCATACAATTTTATAGCTGTTGCCCCGGTTCCTTTTGCTCCTGCGATAGCTATAACCAAATCAGTTGTGTCGGTAACTGCTTTCATGAAAGGCATCTCACCTGCTACTCCACCCTGTGTACTTTGATGTGTTCTTGGGTCTTTAAAAAAAGCAGGGCCCGCCATCATGGCCGTATAATAAATATCCGGGGATACAATATTATCCAATTTTGCATCTCTCGAAAGACTGGCAAGGGCCCTGGCATCACCCGCCATATCTCTTACAGATGTAACTCCCGAAAGCAGCATATCCCTGAGATCCTTTTCGGCTCTTGCACGGCTGTCATCCTTTGTTGGTTCGGTAGCGAGATGTTCGTGCGTATCTATCAAACCGGGCATTACGTATTTGCCGGCATAATTAAACACAACAACAGAATCGGGAATGGTGATTTCTTTTACCGGGCCGATCGATTCAATAAGATTATTATGAATGACGATGGTATAATGTGGTAATAGTTTTTTTGAGACAACATCGATCACTGATACATCCTTTAGTGCATAATGGCCGGGGGAGAACTGGCTGAAAGAAGAAAGAATAATGAGCATTGAAAGAACCAGCAAAACAATTGATTTTTTCATTTGGAAGTTTAATTTAAAATGGGTGATTGCAAAATTCCATCTTTTCTTTTCTATTTGCGTGTGATGATGGACTTCCCTGTTTTATTTTATATGATATTGTTCCTCCAGATACGCAATGAGCCGAATCGCCTCTGTTTTAGTCTCTTCTTCATCTTTCATGGCGGTTTTAAAACTTCCAGTTGAATTCCCCAACACATTGTACAATCGCTCAATCTCGCGATTATCCTTTGTAAGAAAAATTTCTTTGTCTCGTGGTACGGCATTAATGGATGGATCATCCCAGAATACAGCGGGCTTTGGCAAACGCATCATGGATTGCACCGTGTGGGCAACATCCCAATAATTTGTTTCGTCGTATTTAAGAGCAAATTCCACTAAATCGTATTTCTGATAAAGGAAGTTGATCGAGTCTATTACGGATTTATTACTGATGATATTAAATCCACCGGCTTTGAGTTGCGAAATAGTATTGTTGCTCTGAGCGAATGTAGGCACCAGTGAATAATATAAAAAGATATAGTGGAAAAATGTATCCTGCGTATTTACATGTGCAAGCTGTCCAATTGGAATATTTAGCGCACTGTCCAGCATATCATATTCCAGGCCCTGGTAGTACATGCAATAGTTCAGATTCGCTGTATCGGCCCGTAAATCTGACACAAGGTTTTGCATATAGTGCTTTTCATTTTCCTTATTCACCAGTGATTCCCGAATATTCTCGGCTATAAAACCCAGGCTTACGGCCAGAAATATCATGATGAACTCCAAAAAATATTCTTTGAATCTTTTCTTTTCGACATGTGGATGATGATGGACTTCCATATTTATTCCATTGAGTTTTCCGTATTCTTATTCATCTTTAAGATGTAATAAAACCAGGACAAAAAAAAGAGAACTGAGAACTCTTTCGGCAGCCCCCAATCCATTCCATGTTGCACTTTGCCACATGGAAAACCATTCACCTCCGATAACCTCAAATCCCA
>JBIOGV010000023.1:0-24039 GCA_044448365.1 Chitinophagales bacterium | reverse complement strand
CAGGGATTCATCGAAGCGATCAGCATAAACGAGGCAGGAAAATCAATCGCGATCTTCGCCCTTGAAATAGTTACTCTTCTTTCTTCCATCGGTTGCCGCATTACTTCAAGAACTGTTCTTTTGAATTCAGGCAACTCATCTAAGAACAACACACCATTATGCGCAAGGGAAATTTCGCCGGGTTGCGGATTGCCGCCACCGCCTACCAATGCCACATCACTGATCGTATGATGAGGAGAGCGGAACGGTCGTTTTGAAACCAATGTTGCGTTCTCAGGAAGTTTGCCGGCCACAGAATGGATCTTTGTTGTTTCCAATGCTTCCTGTAATGTAAGCGGGGGAAGTATCGTGGGTAACCGTTTTGCCAGCATTGTTTTGCCAGCACCGGGAGGACCAATTAAAATTGCATTATGCCCGCCTGCTGCTGCGATCTCCAAAGCCCGTTTGATATTTTCCTGTCCTTTTACTTCACAAAAATCAAATTCATATTCAGATTGTGAATGAAGAAATTCCTCACGTGTATTTATTACTACTGGTTTTAAACCTTCTTCTTCATTTTCAAAAAATTCTATCACTTCTTTTATATGCGACACGCCATACACGTCAAGATTATTTACCATTCCCGCTTCACGCTCATTTACTTTTGGAACGATCAAACCTTTAAATCCTTCTTTTCTTGCCTGTATGGCAATGGGCAATGACCCTTTGATCGATCTTACTTCACCATCAAGGCTTAACTCACCCATGATCACATATTTTTCAATGGCTTGTTTATTTTCCAACTGCTCAGAAGCAGCGAGAACACCGATAGCGATCGGAAGATCAAATGCGGTACCGCTTTTTTTGATATCGGCAGGAGCAAGATTAACAACGACACGGGTACGGGGCATCATGTAGCCATTCGATTTTATGGTGCTCTCCACCCGTTGTAAACTTTCTTTCACTGCATTGTCTGGCAAACCGACCAACACGATGCCTGTATTGGTGGCCATCCAGTTTACTTCAATTGTTATGGATAAGGCTTCAACGCCATAAACAGCGCTGCCAAAGGTTTTAACTAGCACGAAGGGAATGTAAGAAATAATTTATTGACTGAAATGTTTAAAAAACCCTGATTTCAGGGATTAATTTTTTCCTCTTTTCCGTCAAATAACAGGCTGTTCAAAGGATCTGAATGGATATGATTAACCAACTCACCTGATGGGACTGCAAATGTTTCAGTTTGTTTGGAAATATTCAGTGTAATAATCTTTGATTTGCAGGATTTCGTTTCCAATGACAATTGTAAAGGAAATTGAAAAGGAGCTTGTTTTTGAATTTGATTTACGGTAATCGAAACTGTTTTATTTTTTTCGTTATACAACCATTGTATATTCAATTGCGGGATGCCGGGTGTATATAACCATTGTGTAAAAAATTGTTTCCAATCTTTATTCGATATTTCATCAGCCACTTGTTCAAGATCATTCGTGTCCGCATTTGCTCCTTTATAGCGTTCATAATAAGTGCGGATAAATTTTTGAAAAATGGAATCACCCATTTGTTTTCGCAGCATGTGCAATATCCAGGCTCCTTTTTGATAGCTGTTTGCATTCAGAAGGTTCATCAATGGAGATAAAGAATCCACCACTGGCCTGTTGGAGTGTTTTGCAAAATCAATCACCGTTTTTCGTTCCTCCCTCAATCTTTTATTCATGCTGTCGGTTCCATATCGCGATTCAAGATAAATATCCGCCAGGTAGGTAGCAAAGCCTTCACTGAGCCATAAATGAGGGAAACTTTTTTCCGAAGCCATATCGCCAAACCATTGATGAGCGATCTCATGAGCAAGGAGATCTTCCATCGATCTGTTTTCTTCAGCGGATTCTTCATAATAAAAAATAGCACTTGCATTCTCCATGCCGCCAAAAATCGTTTTGGATTGAACATTTGCCAGTTTATTGTAAGGATAAGGACCAATATAGTCTGAAAAATATTTTAGTATGCCGGGAGCCACGGAATAATTTCGAAAACCGATTGCACTATCCTGCGGATACGTCCATGCAGAAACAGGAATGTTCAGTGGACTATCCGCAAATTGTTTTACTGCAAATTTTGCAACACCGATCACCATTACTTTTGTTGGAAGAGCGACGTCTTCGATCCAATGAGTAAATTTTTTATTGCCAGGGAGAATTTTTTCATCCTCTAATTTTCCATTGGAAACTACCTGGTATTCAGCCGGTGCCGTAACAAGAAATTCAAATGTGGCTTTATCATCCGGCTCATCTTTACAGGGGATCCAATCATGAGCTCGATTGGGCCAGTTGTCTGCAAAAAATGTTCTGTCGCTATATTTGTTTTTGGAAATGATAAGACCATCAAAAGGAATTCCTTCGTATAGAATTTCAAAAGTCCTGGTTTCCCCTTTTTGAGCAGGCTTTCTAAGATGAATAATCAAACTGTCATACCCATGTGCTGAGGAAAGAGCTTCATTATTTTCTTTAACAAGGTATGCGATCATCCCTTTTCCTTTTCCATTCGGAGAAGCTAAATTCAACCAAAATTTGCTCGTTGATTCTGAAAACTGCAATGTTATGAATGCTCTTCCTTTAATGGTATCGGAATTATTGGAAAGCTCAATTTCGAATCTGTAATGCAATATATCAATATTGCTCTGTGCGAAACCGCTGTTACACACAATCATAAAAAAAGTAAAAAGAGTAACAAGTGTTGTTGTAATTTTTTTCATTAAAATCCATTTCAATCTTATAAATCGTCCCTGTTTGCCAGCAGCCAGGGTTCTACAATTTATCCAGCAGTTCCACCACTTTTTCTTTCTTCAAAATCAGGTAACCAAAACGGTCGTTGCTGATCCCATCTTTTAACTGGTAACTGAATGAAAGCTGCTCGCCAACAACAGTTGTTTCAAAATATTTAAAGGATATATTGGGATACATTTTTAACTCCTCCCCAATTTCATAAAGATGCGTGGAAAGAACAAACAATGAATTCTTAATTTTTATTAAACCTTTTATTACCGTAGAAGAGCATTTCATGGCATCCTGCACATTGGTTCCCTTGAACAATTCATCAATCAGCACCAGCCATTTTTTACCATTGTTGATCTTTTGTATTGTTGTCTTGACACGCTGCACCTCATTAAAGAAAAAACTTTCTCCTTTGGCAATATTGTCGACAACATTGATATTGGTGAGCAATCCGTCAAAAAAAGTCAATTTCATTTCCTTTGCGGGCACTCCCATGCCCAGGTGAGCCAGGAAAACTGCAGAGCCTACGGATTTGATAAAGGTGCTTTTACCGGCCATATTGGCACCGGTCAAAAAAAGAAAATTATGCTCCGGATTCATTTCAATATTGTAAGGCATGGCATGGTGCAGCAGCAAATGATACAATTCCTTTGCATAAACAAGAGGTCGTTCCCTCTCGACAAATTCCGGAAAACTCAGATTGAAAGTTTTTACAGCCATTGCCATCGAATACCAGGCGTCCAGTCGGTAAAAAATCTCTATCAATTCAAGCGTATCGGTTTTATAACGGCCACGAAGATGAAAACCAAAATATAAATTCTGGGAAAGAGAGATGGGTTCAGCCTTTTTTGTCTCGGATAATCGTTTAAGCGGTGGTTCTTTCAAAAGTTGTAAGATCCTTTCAATATATAATTTGAATGCAGAAGGGAGATCTGCAGGTTCGGTGAATTGTCCGGCTAATTTTTTTATGCCACGATAAAAATCAGCAAAATGCCTGACAGAATATTTCACCATGCCATAATCTTCGCGATGAAACCATTTATAGGTGAGATCATTGATCGGATTTTGATTTTCAGAAATCGGATCGAGGCTATAATCTAAAAATTTATCTATAACCAAAATAGTACCATTGCTGATATCGGAAGGCCAATCATCAACATGCGAAAGCAGTGTTTTGATGATTTTTTGTGTTCCCCGTATTCTTTTTATATCCGGGTGCGGTTCGGAAAAAAACCGGAACAGCCATTCCCTGCCGCCGGCAGTTTTTGTGAAATTCAGTTTATGGAAAATAGAAAATTCTTCTTCCGGGTGGAAGATGGAGATATCGCTCAATGTGGTTTTATCGATTTCCATGAAAATACCAAAATTCAAAATACAAGCATCAAATAAATCTTAAAATACAAATTCTTACGGCCAAGACAGTTTTTGTTCTTTCAGATCATATTTTTTATTTTGATTTATTTGGAATTTGTGATTTGTCATTTGAAATTTATTCAAGTATTATCTATTAAATAATAGTCTCCTCCCTCTTTGTGATTCATCCCATATTCCATTTTCATAAACCAAATTACCATTCACAAATGTATGAGTGATGGATGCAGGAAATTCCATATCCCGCCCGTCCGGCAGGCGGGTTTCCAATGGACTCCAGCCGCATTTATATAAAATATTTTCTTTTAAAACGTTTGTGGATTTATTTAAGTCAACAATCACAAGATCGGCATGATAGCCTTCACGAATGTAACCCCGGCCGGCGATCTGGAAACAATCAGCGACTGCATGACTCATTTTATTCGCAATTTTTTCTAAAGAAATTCTGCCCTGTTTGTGATAATACAACATAAGCAATAATGAATGTTGAACTAGTGGCAAACCTGCATGAGCTTTTTCATAAAGCCCGTCTCCATCTGTCCCCAAAGGATGGAGGGTCGAGTCGGGATTTCTAAAAAATCCTTTTTCTTGAAGAGTATGCGGAGCATGATCCGTAGCGATCAGGTCTAATTTGTCATCAAGCAGGGCTTTCCACAATGCTTCTTTGTTGTTGGGTGATTTGATCGCGGGATTACATTTGATCAGGTTCCCCAGTCGCTCATAGTCGTTACTTGTGAAATGAAGATGATGAACGCAAACCTCAGCGGTAATTCTTTTTTCTTTCAATGGCATCATGTTACTGAACAATTGCAATTCTTTTTCAGTAGAAATATGCAGTATGTGTAATCGGGTATCGTATTTCTGTGCCAGTTGAATCGCTTTTAATGAAGATTGATAGCAGGCTTCTTCATTTCTGATAATAGGATGATCCGATGCGGTTAATTCTTTTTTTCCAGCCTTTAATTTTTCCAGGTTTTGTCTGATGATCCGTTCATCTTCGCAATGTGTTGCGATCAATAATTCAGTTTCAGAAAATATTTTATCAAGTGTTGACGGGTTGTCAACCAATAAATTTCCTGTCGATGAACCCATGAAGATCTTTATCCCGCAAACCTCTTTTTTCTTTTCATTTGTTTTTAAAACCTCGTCAGCATTATCGTTTGACGTACCCATGTAAAAAGAATAGTTTGCCAATGAAGTTTTTGAAGCGATCTGGTACTTGTCTTCAAGCAATTCCTGGGTAAATGCGGGTGGAATCGTGTTTGGCATTTCCATGAAACTGGTGACGCCGCCAGCCACAGCGGCTTTTGATTCCGTGTAGATAGTTGCTTTATGAGTTAACCCGGGCTCACGAAAATGGACCTGGTCATCGATGACACCCGGGAATAGAAACTTTCCTTCGCCATCGATCTCTTTTAGATCTGTGCTCATCTGTGTAATCTGTGGCAATACCTTTTCAATTCGCCCGTTTTTTATCAGCACATCCCCTTGCTGAATGGCACCTTCATTCACAATGGATATATTCTTAATCAGGTAATTTTGCATAACTTGTTTAACCTAAAACCAAACCCTTTGCATGCAAATTAAACAATCAAACCCCAATTCATTGAAGGGGCTTATGAAATTATTTCTGTTCGTATTTTTTTTTATTCCAATAATCGCTTTTTCCCAAACAACTTACCTGCCGTTAGGATCGGAAGAATATCATTTGATTGAAAGAATGGAGATTAAACTCAGAAATGATTCGATTCTGAATTTTTCAAAAACAAGACCCTTTAGCCAGAGATATTTAGTTGAAGGAATGAAAAATTTTATGGGAACGCATAGTTGGGAATCGATGTCAAAAGTAGACGAATATAATTTCAACAGGATTTATTTGAATAATATGGAAACGGTGCCGGAAGATTTAAGGTATCATTTTAAAAGCAAAAAGCCCTGGGGAAAAACTTTTTATCAGACACCCGGCACTTTGTATGAAGTGCACGTGAAAGATTTTGATCTTGCTGTAAACCCGGTTCTGCAATTTCAACTATCAAAGGAGAATAATAACAATGAAAGACTTTTTCTGAATACCAGGGGCGTGACGCTGAGAGGAAAGATCGCAAACAAGATTGGGTTTTATACTTACATTACCGATAACCAGGAACGTGATCCTTTGTATGTGCAGCAATGGGTAGATAGATTTAAAGCGGTACCCAACGAAGGCTACTACAAATCTTTTAAAACAACAGGATACGATTATTTTGATGCGAGGGGATATTTTACATTTAGCGTTGCCAAATATGTTGGAGTGCAATTTGGCTATGATAAGAATTTTATTGGCAATGGCTACCGCAGTCTTTTCCTGAGTGATTTTTCAAACAATACTTTATTCCTGAAACTGAATACAAGGATCTGGAAGATCAATTACCAGAATCTTTTTATGGAATTGAACGCCACGGAACCCCGAGGTCCTGATCGTTTGTTGAAAAAGAAATATGCCGTAATGCATCATTTGGATATCGATATTGCAAAATCACTGAACATTGGTTTGTTTGAAGCAATCATTTTTGGCAGACCTGATCATTTTGAATTTGGTTATTTGAATCCGATCATCTTTTATCGCTCCATCGAACAGCAAAACGGAAGCTTTGATAATGCATTGGTGGGACTGGATGCCAAGTGGAATGTAAAACATGCAGTTCAATTTTATGGCCAATTATTAATTGATGAGTTTGTACTTTCTGCATTAAAAGAAAACAATGGCTCCTGGGTCAATAAATGGGGAATACAGGCCGGTGTTAAATATATTGATGCGTTTAAAATCAAAAACCTTGATCTGCAACTGGAAAGCAACCGGGTTCGTCCTTTTACCTATTCTCACGTTGATTCCGTGTCAAATTATACTCACTATAATCAGCCGCTGGCACATCCCCTTGGAGCAAACTTCCAGGAATTTATTGGTATTGCCCGCTATCAACCTGCGCCGAAATGGTTGCTGGAAGCAAAACTTTTTTACTGGAAACAGGGAATCGATTCTTCCAATACAGTGAGCTATGGAAGCAATATTTTTTTACCGTATACTTTTCGCAACAGGGATTTTGGATTTCACATCGGGGAGGATCTTTACCAGGCAAAGACTTTCATTGCTTCTTTCCTGTTGTCCTATGAGTTGCGGCAAAACCTGTTTATAGATATTTCCGCTTTGTACAGGAAATATAATGTTGCGGCAACATCTACATCCACAAAAACGACTGTTATTTCAATTGGGGTAAGATTAAATGCAGTGAGAAGACAATTTGAGTTTTAATTTGAATGAAAATAAACCTATGAAATATTTATTTCTTTTTTTTCTTCTATCGCCATTGTTTGGTTCTGCGCAAGTTGGGGATACTTATAAGAATTACCTGCACAGCGATTTTGCAGATTTTTTTCATACCTCCGAAATAAAAAGGACTCCCTATAAAAAGGGCGAGCTGAGAGAAATCAAAACAGGCGGTTTCCAGGACTATATCACCATTTATATTTATGCGGATACGGTCTCAATGATCATTCATGAAGCCACGCTTGAAATAGACCGGGAATGGATGGAAGAGGAGAATACGGCTGATCTTTCAAGAGATCTTGTAAAAAGTTTTTTGCTTGATTTTATCGCAAAAGCAGATCAGCCAAAGGCAATGGCAGCCGGTGATCTTTTATTCAATCGCAAAACCACGCAGGATAAATTTGCATTGGATGTGCAGGATGTTTTCAATGATAAAAAAGATTCACTTGCGCAACAGTTTACTAAATGCACGGTAAGACTGGAAAATTTTAAGCAGGACGAGAAAAATTATCTGAGGTTGAAGATTTCGGAAAATTCACAATAGAAATACACGTGTTGAAGTGAATGATCATTCGACAAGCCCAGGACAAACTCCACAAAAGTTCAATAGAAGTTAGAAAACAGGTAACTCAATTATCCTTCCAGGTGAATGCAAAAAATGATCATTCTTGAAGTGATGCGGTCAAGGATGTTGGAGTAGAGTAGGTTCTCATCACGACTATGGATATTTTTAAGACCGTTGCTGATCTTTATTTCCGGCGAAAAAATAAAACTCGGGAAATAGAAATTAAATCCAATGCCCAGTTCAAATCCGTAATCATACTTCTGGATCTTTACGAGTTCATCGCCTCTTTTTGCACGGGCATTGCTGGCAAGATCAATATCACCTTTTATACCGCCCAGCATATATACCCGAAAATTACCAATACGATCAGAGAAAAATTTTATTTGCAGGGGAAATGTTGTAATAATAGATTCTATCTTTTTTGTGACCGAATCTGTTTCTTCAAGAGGGTCCACATATTTAAGCTTGTATACCAAAGCACGGTCATTGAATAGTAATTGAGGGTTGAAACGAAGTTCAAAGCGATCACTTAATCGTGCTGTTGCCAGTAACCCGAGTTGAAATCCTGCTGTGTACTGCGGATTAACTGTATAAGCGCTGTCATATTGTAAAAAACGGGGATGGTGTTCAATATGAAAACTGGAAATGTTTGATCCTAATGTTATCCCAAAATAGTAAGGCTTGGAATCATGATCAGTTTGATAGAGCTCTCTTTGCTGTGCAAATGTTTTTGAGTTGATCAGTAAAAAAATAATCGCAAATGTAAAATCAATGGTTATTCTACAAACTTTTGTCCAATGTATATGCAACATATTCCTGCGCTTAAGGGTTTAAAAGAGGTATTGGAATAACCGCTATTTCTTAGAATATTCACAAAAGCCTGGCGTTCCGGAAACAATTTGGCTGATTGATTCAAATATTGGTAAGCCTTTTTGTTTTGTGAAAACCACCGGGCAACTTCAGGAGCTACAATACCCATGTATAAACTGTACAGGCTACGGAAAATTTTAATACGGGGTCGTGAAAACTCAAGCACCACCAATTTACCGCCCGGCTTTAATACACGAAGCATTTCTTTCAGACCATTTTCCAGCCTTTCGAAATTTCTTACTCCAAATGCCACCATCACGGCATCAAACGAATTATCGGCAAATTTTATTGTCTCACTGTCTCCCGTCTGTAACTCAATGATTGAAGTAAGTCCTTCTTTTTCAACTTTCTTTCTTCCAAGCTCAAGCATTTGCTCTGAAATATCAATGCCAATTATTTTTTCAGGTCTTAATAACCCGCAAGCAATGATTGCCATATCACCGGTACCGGTAGCCACATCCAAAATTCGTCCCGGCTTATCTCCCTGTAATTGTCGGATTGTTTTCTTTCGCCAGTTTACATCAATGCCAGCCGATAACACACGATTCAAACGATCATAACAACCTGCGATATTGTCAAACATCTGCGCGATCTGCTCTTTTTTTGTTTTTCCCGAATCTTTGAAAGGTGTAATGTTATCGTGTGGTAAAGAATTCGCCATGGCTTGCGAAGGTAAGGTTTAAGTGAGTGGTAAGTGGTGAGTAGTGAGCGTGGGAATTTGTTTTTACCGGCTTCAGTTACACTATTAAGCTTACGTTGCGCCTGCCAGCCGGTAGGCAGGTCGCACTCTTGTACTCTACCAATTCTATTCAACTTTTATCTCCTTGTGCCGTTGCATTACCTTTGCACCCCAGCCTACCCGGCCTAACGACAGGCAGGCGTCAGGCGGGTTTGCGTGAAATTAATGGAGATCATCGAAACAAGATATTTAATCAGCAGTCCTTCATTTGAAAAATGTCCTGAACCTGACAAACCTGAGATCGCGTTTATTGGTCGCAGTAATGTGGGTAAATCTTCATTGATAAACATGTTGTGCAATAATAATAAGCTTGCAAAAACATCTTCAGCCCCGGGAAAAACACAACTAATAAATCATTTCGAAATAAAATATGCTGACTCTTTAAAAAATAAGAAGCCGGTCGGGGGATATATTGTTGATCTTCCCGGTTATGGATTCGCCAAAGTATCTCAAAGAGATCGCAGGCGGTGGGAGCAAATGATAGAAGGGTATATCCGGAAAAGAAAAAACCTTGTACAACTTTTTGTACTCATTGACAGCAGGCATGACCCTCAAAAAATTGACCTGGATTTTATTAACAAATTAGGAGAGTGGCATATCCCTTTTGCAATCGTGTTTACAAAAGCCGATAAAAATAAACCGAAGGCTACTGAAAAAAATGTAAACTTATTTATGGAGGCCTTGCAGCAAAATTGGGGAAAACCGCCTGTGTTTTTTATAAGTTCGGCTATAACAAAGGAGGGGAAAAAAGAAATGCTTAGCTATATTGACCAGGTAAATAAAATTTTTGAGCCTTAGCGTTGAGGTATCCGAATTTAAAATTTATCAATTATATTGCACCCAATTAATTTCTTAGTTATGAAAGGAATTTTTACCGAAAGGAATTTTGTTGTTGTTTTATTTATTATGGTAATGATCACTTTTTCATTCGCCCAGAGACAAACAAAAGAAATAGAACAACTTTACAACGGTGGCCGGTCGTCGATAAAAAAGTTTCCTGCATTAAAACCTGAAGCAAAAGCGCCGGTTTTTTTCGATCACATGTTGCACACAGTAAAATCCAGTTGAATTTTTTAGATGTATTTTAATATTGCTGATTTCCGGATACAGAAACCGGTGTTATCAATTTATACAGCCTCTTTCTCCGCCAGGATAGCTTGCTGGCGAAATAGTTTTGCAAACACGACAAAGTCTTTTGCTTTTTGCAAATATGCCATTGCAAATTCTTCCGAAGGTTCTGCCTGGTTCATTTGCAAAACGGTTTCTTTTAAATCATTTGAATCCGTATACAGACCATTTTGAGTGAAATGAAGATCAAAATCTTTCAGAATACCGGCCTGGGTGTTGCATTGCACGCCTTGTTGAAGCAATAAAGCCTTTGCTGAATGTATAAATGCAGAGTAAGCATTATAAATCCCATCGGCATACGCCTTTTTATCCAGGCACTCCTGGCTCCATTCTAATTTCTCCTCAGCTTCGAGGACCAGTGTTGCAACCAGGTCGATCATAACACCTGCACATTCACCCACACCAATTGCAGTTAAGTACTTTTCTTTTTCGCCCCAATCTATATAATCCTCAGCAAGAAGCGTTTCTAATGAAGCGAGAGGTTTCAATAATTCATAAAAATATTTTTCACCTAAACGTTTTGTGTATTGAAGATAGGTTTCGCCATCTTGATTGTTTGCTTTATAGTCATTCAATAAATATCGAAGTACATCGGGTCCGCGTTTGCTCGGAACTTTGATCACCTTATCTGCAATGCTTCCAATACCGCTGCCCATGATACCGCCACCGATCAATACCTGTAAAGCCGGTAACACCTGCCCCTTTGATTTCATCGAGCTCCCATGA
Source organism: Chitinophagales bacterium (assembly GCA_044448365.1). Classification (GTDB taxonomy): domain Bacteria; phylum Bacteroidota; class Bacteroidia; order Chitinophagales; family Chitinophagaceae; genus VBAU01. The sequence continues at coordinate 12,586 of JBIOGV010000023.1, read as the reverse complement.
AAACCTATTGAAGCCATTCCATGCTGTCCGCAGGAATTCATACATCCACTGATCTTAATGGCAATATCTTTATTGTATAAAAACTCGGGATATTCTTCCTCGATAACTTCAGACAAAACCTTGCTGATGCCCGTACTATTTGAAATTCCAAGATTACAGGTATCAGTTCCGGGGCAGGCAGTAATATCGGCTGTGCTTCCAAATCCTGCCGAAGCAAGACCTTCCTGTTCTAAAACATGATAGATGTATTCAAGATGCTCTGGTTTCACAAATCGAAATTGTAGACCCTGGTTGATCGTTATACGCACATCGTCTGCGATTACAGGCTTCAATTTTTCAATTAGTGTACGACTGCTGCCAGAACTGATGTTTCCATTTAATACGCGAACATAAACGGCAAAATATCCATCTTGTTTTTGAGGATAGACATTTGTCTTTTTCCAGATCTCAAAATTTAATGGATTCCTGATTTCCCTTTTTTCGTTCGGTAATTTATAATTTGGTAAAAATGAATCTTCATCCCGATAGCTATCGGGACTGCTTGTATCAATTTTATATTGTTGACAGGTTAGAGCTTTTTGCTCTTCGTTCACTAATTCGTTGAATGCATCAATACCAATTTTTTGAATCAAAAATTTTATTCTTGCTTTATGACGACTTGAACGTTCACCATACCGGTCAAAAACCCGGAGTACGCTTTCAATATAGGGAGCCAGGAATTCCTCTTCAAGAAACTCATGGGTCGTGATTGCTAAAAAAGGTTGGGCACCTAATCCGCCACCGATCATTACCTTAAACCCTCTTTTTATTTCTCCATTCACTTCACGGATGCGTGGAATAGCACCAAGATCATGCATGAAAGTAAGAGCAGTATCTTTTTCACTGCTTGAAAAAGCGATCTTGAATTTTCGTCCCATATCCTGGCACACTGGTTTGCGAAGGAAAAATTCAAATACTCCATGTGCATACGGAGTTACGTCAAATGGTTCATCCGGATCAACACCTGCCTGGTCTGAAGCGGTCACATTTCTCACTGTATTGCCACAGGCTTCACGAATGGTAATGCTATCCTGTTCGAGCTGAGACCATAGTTCAGGAGTTCTGTCAAGACTTACAAAATGTATTTGGATATCCTGCCGGGTAGTAAGGTGAAGATTGCCGGTTGAAAATTCATCGGATACATCTGCAATGCGTTTCCATTGTGCCAATGTCATTTTACCATAAGGCAATTTGATGCGAACCATTTGTACACCCGGTTGCCGTTGTCCATATACACCACGGGCTAAGCGCAGACTACGGAATTTCTCATCCGGAATTTTTCCTTCTCTGAATTCATGGATCTTCAGTTCCAGTTCCAGGATATCTTTTTCAACAATAGGATTTTCTAATTCAGTACGAAAACTCTGCATGGTCTGTCGTTTTAATAGCTTAACGGGGCTAATTGATCTGGCGATAAATTACCCTACTTATTTAGTGGACTATAAAAATAGCATGAAATGTTGATTACTCAAAAAAATTCCTAATAACAAATGTTAGCAAGCAATAAATAGAAAAATGAAAAAAAATATTTATTAGTCTACAAATTTGGTAGAGATAACATATTTTTACGTCTTCTAAGGTTTCAATAACCTGGAATGGACGGATCAATGCAATCGAATGAAGGAAAAACTAAGTGAAATACAAGAACTGCCCGGATCAATTCATGAGCACAAAAATCAATTGTATCCGATTTTTCTAAAATTAGATCAATTAGAGACGCTTGTTGTTGGCGCTGGAAATGTTGGTCATGAAAAATTGCAATCACTGCTTTCAAATTCTCCTGATGCAAGGATCACAATTATTGCTCCTGAAATAAAACCGGAAGTAAAAGCTTTACTGTCGAAACACTCTTCATGCCGGCTTATTCAACGTTCATTTAAAGAAAGCGACCTGGATAACAAGGACCTGGTTATTCTTGCAACAAAGGATCGTGAATTGCATGAATGGATCAAAGCCACTGCCAGAGAAAAAGGAATAATCGTAAATGTTGCCGACACTCCGGATCTCTGTGATTTTTACCTCGGAAGCATTGTGCAAAAAGGCAGTTTGAAAATAGCCATATCCACCAATGGACTTTCTCCAACAATTGCTAAACGAATTAAAGAGGTCATCAATGACATGATACCTTATGAAATGGAAAATGTTTTGCAGGACCTGAGTACGATCCGGCAAAGAATGAATGGAAATTTTGAAGAGAAAGTAAAGCAGTTAAATGATCTTACAAAAATGCTTGTATCAAAACAAATATCTCTAAAAGATATAAACAAGCCTGAACAAAAAAGATGGCAAAAGATCGTGAAATGGTGCCTGTTTGCTTTTTGCTTTATGATCATTGGTCATACTATTCTTTCCTATATTCCTTTTAACAGAATAATGGTCAACCTGCAATCTGTTTCTAAATTGACTGAAACAAGAACGTTTGTAATGATGTTGATAACCGGCTTTATTGCTCAAATGGTGGATGGCTCTCTGGGAATGGGGTATGGCACAATTTCTACAACTTTTTTATTAGCCATTGGAGTGAATCCTGCCATTGTCAGCAGCCGGGTTCACTCTGCCCGGGTTTTTTCCAGTGGCGTTTCAGGCTACAGTCATCATCGTTTTGGCAATATCAATAAGAAATTATTTAAAACATTAGTAGTGCCCGGTATCATCGGGGCAATAATTGGCGCTTCACTTGCTTTTTTTGCACAGAAATATTCATTGTATGTGAGACTGCCTCTTTCATTATATACATTTTACCTGGGATATTTTATAATGAGAAAGGCATTTGCAAAAACAAAATATCATTCAAAAGTTAAAGGAGCTGGATGGCTGGCATCGGCAGGTGGGTTCATGGATTCATTTGCAGGTGGTGGCTGGGGAACCCTGGTGACAAGTACACTGATGTCAAAGCGAAGAAGTCCACGTTATGTGATCGGTTCGGTTTGCCTGGCAGAATTTTTTGTAGTGTTTGTCAGTTCGATTACATTTTTCATTCTTTTGAAAAGTATACCGATAATCGATGTGGCAGGATTAATAGTAGGCGGATTGATCGCGGCTCCGATTGCTGCAAGATTAGTGGGCAAAGTACCCATTAAAGCTATGTTCATTGCTGTAGGGATCCTGGTTATTTTAACCAGTTGCAGTACTTTTTGGAATGCCATTTCACAGGTACTAAAATGATCATGAACGATTGTCTTTGAAAAGCTCTTTATAGATATTTATTAAATAAAAAATTATCTCCGGTTTTACCGTGAGATTTTTTTAGAATCAATTAGTCTACAAAATTGATAGACTGATAAAATGAAATCAAAATTTATGAGAAGGTCAACCAAACAAATGTTGCAGATCCAAAAAATTCAAAGCAGAAAACAAATTATTTTAATTCTGTCTTCACTCTTATTATTCAACCTTGCTTTTTCCCAGGCAGGAAGTTTGATTGAAATTTCCGGGCAAGTAACGGACCAGGAAAAGAATCTTCCCTTGCCTGATGTGAGCGTTCAGATTAAAGGAACGGTTACAGGAACGGTTACAAATGCCACAGGAAATTTTGTATTGAGGACAAAAACAAAACTTCCGTTTACCATTATTTTTTCATCTGTTGGTTTTAAGGCACAGGAGCTGGAAGTGAAAAACCTCGGGTCAAATCTGCAGGTTGTTCTTTCTACGCAAACTGTTTTAGGGAATGAAGTGGTAGTTACTGCTTCGCGTGTTGCGGAAAGTATTTTAAAATCGCCTGTTGCTATTGAAAAATTAGATATCCGGACGATCAAAGAAACTCCTGCACCCGGTTTTTATGACGCATTGGAAAATGTAAAAGGCGTACAAATGACAACCTCAAGCATCACTTTTAAAGTTCCGAACACAAGGGGTTTTAATATTCCGAATAATTTCCGGTTCATGCAATTGGTAGATGGAGTGGATATGCAGGCAGCAACATTGGGTGTACCATTGGGAAACGCGATCGGACCTACGGAATTAGATATTCAAAGTGTAGAAATCACCCCCGGAGCCGCTTCTGCATTGTATGGCATGAATGCTATTAATGGAATGGCCAATCTCATCACAAAAAACCCGTTTACTTACCAGGGGCTGAGTGTTTATCAAAAAACAGGTATCAATCATGTAGACGGTATAGATCATGATCCTGCTATCTTAACTGAGTCTGCAGTTCGTTATGCCAAAGCGTTTAATAATAAGTTTGCATTCAAAGTTGATTTCGATTACCTGAAAGGCACCGACTGGATCTCAAATACAAGGCTTGATCAGAATCCAAACAATCTTCCCAGCGCCAATCCCGGCTATCCTTCATTAAACGGAGCTAATAATGTTGCTTTCGACGGATGGAATAAATATGGCGATGATGCATTAGCCGGAAGTAATATTGTATCCATCGGTGGTTTAACCATTGATGGCAAGACAAATCGTTCATTGCGTGTTGCAAGAACGGGTTACTGGGAAAATGACCTGGTTGATCCAAATGTTAAGAACGTAAAGTTCGATGCCGCATTTCATTACCGTTTTAAAGAAAAGACTGAATTATCCTATGCATACCGCGTTGGGACCATGGATGGCGTTTTCCAAAGAGGAAATAAAATCAAACTGGATGGTGTGGTGGTCCAAAATCATTCTTTGCAATTAAAAGGAAAAAATTTCACAATTCTCAGTTATATCTCAATTGAAAATACAGGCAACTCATACAATGTAAAACCATTGGCTGATAATATGGATTTGTATACAGGAGGGACCAGTGATACAAAGACACCAACAAGCTGGGGAACGAAATTCAAAAATGCATTGAATGCATACGCTGTTGCAAATGGAGGTTCATTAACTTCTGCAAATCTTGCCGCAGCTACACAATATGCCCGTCAACAGGCAGATGCCAGCCGTGCAGTACCCGGCACTCCGTTGTTCGATTCTTTAGTAAATGTGATTCGTCATATCAATAACTGGGACATTAAATCGGGCTCAATTCCAGATGCCCCGGTTACCGGTGGCGCTGCGCTTATTCAAAGAAGCAGGTTGTATCATACAGAAGCGCAATGGGATTTATCAAACAAAATAAAAATTTTTGATTTATTGATTGGCGGTGATGCGCGTGTTTACCAGGTCATTCCTGATGGAAATAATTTTGTTGATTTTTCCCGCCCCATCGATCAGCGGAATAAACCATTAAAAGACGGAAGTTTTGGCAATGACGTGCACTATAAAAAATTTGGTGCGTTTTCCCAGGTAACAAAGACTTTCTTTGACGAAAAATTAAAATTGTTTGGTTCGTTGCGATTTGATTATAATCCGGAATTCGATCCAAAATTTACTCCGCGCCTCGCTGCTGTTTATACATTAAAGGATAAACATAATTTCCGGTTTACTTATCAGCAAGGTTATCGTTTCCCGGCATTATTTGAAGCCTTATCATACGTAAATAATGGAAGAGTAAAACGTGTAGGCAGCTTATCTTACATTGACCAGGGTTTGGGCTATCTTGAAAATAGTTATACTCAAACATCAGTAATTAATTTCAATGCCGCAGTCAGCGCAGCCGGTAATTCAGATTCTGCGGCACTGGCAAATAGAAATTTATTGCAGTGGGCAAACCTGCCGAAAGCGCGTCCCGAGCATATTACGTCTTATGAAATAGGGTATAAAAGCGTTTTATTTAATAATACCCTCGTAATAGATTTTGATGCTTACAGTAATCAGTATGATGGTTTTCTTGGGCAGGTGCAGGTATATGTACCGCATGGTAAAACAGTGGGATCTGATGCTGCGGTCCTTGCCATGCTCGACAGGAACAGGGATGCAACAGCAGCCACATCAACAACTGCTGCAAGCCAGGGGCAGGATCGTTACCGGGTTTATACAAATGCTAAAAACTCGTATCACAATTTTGGATCCGCGTTAGGCGTCACTTATAATTTCTATAAAAAGTTCATACTGGTTGGGAATGTAAGTTTTAATAAAATGAGATCAAATGCCTCGAATGATATTTTTGTTACGGGTTTTAATACGCCTCAATGGTCAACAAATCTCACTTTCGGCAATCGTGAAATAGTAAAAAACATCGGTTTCAATATTGTGTGGAGATGGCAGGACAGCTTTCTTTGGCAAAGTCCGCTTGTAAACGGAAACATTTCTGCATTTAATACGATTGATGCACAGGTCAGTTTCCGGTTTCCAAAATTAAAATCACAGCTCAAATTGGGAGGAACAGATATTCTTGATCACAGGTATTTGCAATATGCAGGTGGCCCGACAATAGGAGCCTTATATTATGCTGCTATTACAGTGGATGGATTGCTGAATAAATAGTGTTAAATGAATTCATATTCAGAAATATTATTTCAATGGTCCTGACCTTAGAAAGAAAACATAAGTTTGTAATATTAAAATAACTGATGGAAAAAATTTATCTCAGTGATTCAGGCCCGAAAGTTTCTCCGGCCGTATATGGCTTTTACAGGTGGAACGAAGGAGATCTTTCACAATTGAAAATGGAAAGAATTATTGATCTCTGCCTTGAATTGGGCATTAATACTTTTGACCATGCAGATATTTATGGCGGTTACCAGTGTGAGGAACTATTTGGCGAAATTATCAGGAGCAAAAGAATACGACGTGAAGATATTGTGCTGTTTACCAAATGCGGCATTAATCTGCCGCATCCCTCACGACCCGATATCAGGATAAAACATTATGATACTTCAAAAGAACATATTCTAAAAAGTATTGAGCATTCATTGCGCAATCTTCGGACGGATTATATTGATATTTTTTTATTGAACCAGCTTGACCCGCTTTCTGACCTTGAAGAGACTGCTATCACACTACATAAATTGAGGGAAAGCGGAAAAGTGAAAAATATCGGGGTGGTTAATTTTTCTGTTTTTCAGCACCAGTTATTAAGTTCTTACTTAAGGATCCCGATCGTAACCAATCATATTGAACTTAATTTATTAAATACAACCGCCTTTGATAATGGCCAGATCGACTATATCAAGCAAAAATATATGAGACCTCTCGCTACTGCGCCCCTGGCAGAAGGCCAAATAGCAAACAGTATCGATAAAAAACCTTTGTTGATCCGGAGAAAACTGGAAGAACTTTCTCCAAAATACAATGCACATATAGAATCCATTGCTGTGGCTTGGGTTGTAAAGCTCGGTGCTTTGCCGCTGATCGGCACAACTGATGAACAGCGCATTAAGAATATTGCACAGGCATTTGACATAGATCTTGACAGGCAGGATTGGTATGAATTGTATGGAGCTTCGCGGGGCAGTTTATAACATCAGTTACTTCATTGTTTTTCTTTTTTTCTTAGAGAGCTGCTGTAAAGTAGCTCTCATATCTTTTGGAATTGGCGCTTCAAATTCATATTGTTTATCACCAGGCCCAATGAATTTTAATTGCGAAGCATGCAATGCAAGACGGTTTAAAATGGGTCGCTCTTCTTCCTCTTTTTTTGAAAGTTTGAAATTATGTTTGATGGAAGAAAGAAGAATGGGTTTGCCATCTCCATATAATTCGTCGCAAACAACCGGATGGCCAATTTCCTTAACGTGGACACGGATCTGGTGAGTTCTTCCTGTATAAATCTGAAACCGAACCCAGGAATACATTCCAAAATCTTCCAGCACTTCATAGTCTGTCAGTGATTCTTTTCCTTTCCTGTTGATCACCATCAGTCCTTTTTTTACGGGATGTTCCAGAATGGGAGAATCGATCGTACCTTTTTTATTCATGGGAGAACTAATGATCAATCCAAGATAGATTTTTTCAGTTTGCCTGTTTTCAAATTGACGTGAAAGAAATTTATGCCCCGCTTCATTCTTTGCAAATACGATCAGGCCGCTTGTTCCCTTGTCTAACCGGTGAATGGTAAATATTTCTCCATATTTTTCCTGCAATAATTTCTTCAATGAAATCTCTTTTCCTTCACGATCGGGAATGGAAAGCAATCCTGAAGGCTTATTCAAAACAATAAAATCTTCATTTTCAAAAATCACTATGTCCGGAATTTTCACCAGTGAAATCATATTAATCTGTATAATCAGCGGTTCCCTTTACCGAAATATTTCAGATCTCTTATTTCCTTCTCGTTAAGAAATCTCCATTTTCCCCGTTCGACATTTTTTTTGGTTAACCCCGCAAACACAACCCTGTCAAGATTTTTTACATCGTATCCAAGATGCTCAAAGATCCGCCGGACAATACGATTGCGGCCGCTATGAATTTCGACCCCTAATTGTGTTTTATCCCTGGCATCTGCATAGGCCAATACATCCACGCTGGCAGGACCATCTTCAAGTGTAACTCCTTTTAATATCTGATCAAAATCTTTTTTCTCCAGGGAGCGGTTTAATGTAACATGATAGACTTTTTTTACTTCATGGCTTGGATGAGTCAATACCTGGGAAAGTTCTCCATCATTGGTAAGCAATAAAACTCCGGAAGTATTCCTGTCTAATCTGCCAACCGGGTAAATTCTTTCTTTAGTTCGGATAAGATCCAAAACTGTTTTTCTTTTCTCCGGATCATCGGTAGTAGTGATGTAATCTTTCGGTTTGTTGAGGAGTATGTAAATTAAATTTTTTGAAAGAAAAATCTTTTTCCCATTTACTCTGATCTCATCTTTTCCGGAAACCCTATGACCCGGTTCAGTGATTGTTTCATTATTCACCTTTACTTTTCCCAGCTTCACAAGATCAGCCGCGTCTCTTCTTGAACAAACACCGCAGTGTGCAATGAATTTGTTGAGGGGCATGATGTCTGACCTCTGACTTCTGACCTCTGACTTCTGACCCCTGACTTCGTTTTCTTTCAAAAAACTCTTCTCTTTCTTTTTTCCACTTTCTTTTTTCCTGTTTGAATTTTTCTTTTATAGCCGCATTGCTCTTCTTTTTTGCAAACTTGTTAAAGTTGCCGGATGAATTTTTTTTCATTGTAGTAATTGCTGTTTTACAACAGTAGATTTTAATTGCCTTTATTTGCCAGCTGTCCGCAGGCGGCATCGATATCCTTCCCCCTGCTTCGGCGAAGTCTTGCGTTTACTTTATTTTTCTCAAGGTGTTTTATGAAAAGATCTGTTTTTTCTTCGCTGGGTTTGGAGAATTCAGCAAAATCAATCGGATTGTATTCGATGATATTGATAAGATCAGCCGGAACCTGGCGGTAGATCTGAATCAATTCATCAGCGTCCTTCAGGCTGTCATTGAAATTATTAAAGAGAATGTATTCAAACGTGATTTCATTTTTTGTTTGCTTGTAAAAATAATTCATTGCTTCAGTCAGTGATTTAATATTATTAGTTTCATTGATGGGCATGATCTCATTTCGTTTTTTATCATTCGCGGCATGTAATGACAGCGCCAGTTTGAATCTCACTTTGTCATCACCCAATTGTTTTATCATTTTAGCGACCCCAGCTGTGGAGACAGTAATTCTTCTTGTACTCATCCCCAGGCCATCGGCTGAAGAAATATGTTCAATGGCTTTCAAAACATTTTTATAGTTCAGCAATGGTTCACCCATTCCCATGAAAACGATATTGGTCAGTTTCTTCCCAAAAGTTTTTTCACATTGCCGGTTGAGGAGAATTACCTCATCATAGATCTCGTCAAATTCCAGGTTGCGTTGCCAGTCCATGTAGCCGGTAGCACAAAATTTACAACTCAGGCTGCAACCGATCTGTGAGGAGACGCAGGCCGTGTACCTGGATTCTGTTGGGATCAATACCCCTTCAACCAAATGTCCATCCCAGGTTTTAAAACGGGTCTTAATGGTGCCATCCGCGCTGTACTGTATCGCGTCTATCGTTAATGCAGGTAATGTAAAGCTTTCGCCAAGCTGCTGGCGATGTTGCTTACTGAGGTTGGTCATGTCAGCAAAACTCAATGCTCCTTTTTGCCAGATCCATTCATAAACCTGTTTGGCTCTGAATTTTTTTTCACCAAGTGTTTCAAAGTATTGCTCAAGTTCATTCAATTTCAAATGCCTGATATTTTTTTGCGCTGTTTTTTGCATTTCGCAAAGATACCGCTGATTCAAAGATTTCATTGAATTCAAGGCTAGTTAATATTTTGATGTGCTGAAAAAAAGTCCGGAGGACTCTAATATTATTAACCGTGTGTAAAGCGCACGGAAAAGACACATAAAGGATCGAATGATTCAAAGATTTCATTGAATTCAGGGATAGTTAATATTTTGATGTGCTAAAAGAAAGTCCGGAGGACTCTAATATTATTAACCGTGTGTGAAACGCACGGAAAAGACACATAAAGGATCGAACAACCCCGCAGGGTTGGAGATGTCCTATTAAAGCACTTCAGGCCTTTAGAGATTTGCGTACCACATCAAAATATTAATTAGCCGAATTCACAGATATTTGAACTGTTAAACTCATTTAATGAAAGAAGTATTTGTTATAGACGCCATTCGGACACCCATAGGAAAATACGGTGGAGCATTAAGCTCAATTCGTCCGGATGACCTACTGGCTCATGTAATAAAGAAATTGATAGAACGAAATTCTTCAATTGATGTAAATGCCATCGAAGATGTTATTGCCGGTGATGCCAACCAGGCCGGCGAAGATAACCGCAATGTAGCAAGAATGGCTTCATTGCTTGCAGGATTGCCGGTTTCGGTGGCGGGCAGCACAGTAAATCGTTTATGTGCTTCAGGACTTGAAGCAATCATGAATGCGGCGAGGCAAATAATATGCGGTGATGCTGAATTGATCATTGCCTGTGGCGTTGAAAGCATGACCAGGGCGCCGTTTGTAATAGCAAAAGCAAACTCTGCATTTCAACGACAAACGGAAATTTATGATACAACTCTTGGCTGGCGATTCAGGAATGAGAAACTTGTAGCCATTCATTATCCATACAGTATGGGAGAAACGGCGGAGAACATAGCCAGGCAATGGAAAATTTCGCGGGAGCAACAGGATGCATTTTCTTTGACCTCTCAGCAAAAATATTTTGCCGCATTGGAAGCCGGGAAATGGAAAGATGAAATTGTGGGGATAGAGATCAAAAATGAAAAGGGAGAAGTGATTTTGTTTGATACCGACGAACATCCGCGTCAAACCTCTTTGGAAAAATTGGCATCATTGAAACCGGCTTTTACAAAAGACGGAACCGTAACTGCAGGCAATTCTTCAGGTATCAATGACGGAGCCGCGTCTGTGTTGCTGGCAAATGAAGATAGCGTAAGAAAATTCGGATTAAAACCAATTGCTAAAATTGTATCGATGGCGGTAGCAGGAGTTGACCCGGCTATCATGGGAATTGGTCCCGTGCCTGCAACCAATAAGGTTTTGCAAAGGTCGGGTTTGAAGATTTCCGATATTGATTTAGTTGAATTAAATGAAGCGTTCGCATCGCAGTCTCTTGCCTGTATTCATGATCTTGGTCTTGATAAAAATAAAGTCAATATCAATGGAGGTGCGATTGCGATCGGGCATCCTTTAGGTTGCAGTGGTGTAAGAATTTCAACAACGCTTATTCATCAAATGAAAAGAAATAAATTGAGATATGGCCTGGCTACCATGTGTGTGGGAGTTGGACAGGGCGCTTCAATAATTTTTGAGAGAGTTGACCAATAGCTTTATATTTATTCAAATAAAATTTTTATGAAGAAATTTATGTTGTTTTTGCTTGTCTTGAATGCTTTTACTTTTTTAAATGCCCAGGATACTACTTTAAATGAGTATGTCGGCACTTATACATTTCCGGAAGGCGCACCCGTGCCAACAGTAGAGATAAAGATCGAAAACGGAATTTTAATGGCAAACTCATCGGCCGGTTCATCTGTGTTGGAAAAAATCTCAAAAGATACTTTTAACCTGGTTGCATATAATGGCAATGTTTATTTTACACGGGATTCAGTTAAAAAAGTTAACGGGATCAGGATAGAAGTGCAGGATACAATATTGGAAGGGAAAAAAGAAACTGTAGGTCTTTCAATAAATCATTTCAGATATGAGCTTTGGAGCCGAAAAAAATCAATAAAGACTACTTAAACCCGTAGTGCGATTAATAAAAATGAAATCATAAACAGTCAGGTTAATCTATGCTTTGACGAAAATAGGGGGAAAACGTTGTGGCACTTTGTGAGTACTTGGTGTCCTTTGTGACCTTTTTTGGACACAAAGTTCACAAACCTGCCTGGCGGCAGACAGGGAGCCACAAAGAACACTAAGAATAAAATCAATCGCACTACGGGTTATTTAAATGAAAATTCCAAAAGCTGTTTCAAAGAAAGTTCCGATTGTTCACCCGTAGCTAAATTTTTTATTTTATACGAGCCGGTTTTTATTTCTTCTTCACCAATAATGACCACGAAAGGGATGGATTTTTTTTCAGCATATTTGAATTGCTTGTCAAATTTTGCCGGTTCGTGATAGATTTCGCAACGAATATTTTTTTGGCGGAGTCGCTGAGCTAAATCGAAAGCAACTTTAGCTTCTTTTTCCCCAAGATTAAAGAACAAAGCCTGTGAGCCGGTAGAAACATCGTCAGGGAAAAGTTTTAATTCTTCCATTACATCATAGATT
>JBIOGV010000022.1:0-24254 GCA_044448365.1 Chitinophagales bacterium | reverse complement strand
TATTTGCCGTATACATTCCGCCACAGGCGCCGGCACCCGGACAAGAATTCTGAACGATCCCTTTGAAATCCGCATCACTCAATTGTCCCGCGATCTTTTTTCCCAGCGCTTCAAACGCAGAAACGATATTCAGATCTTCATTTTTATAATGCCCCGCAGCAATCGTTCCGCCATACACCATGATGGAAGGGCGATTTAATCTTCCCATAGCGATCACAGAACCCGGCATATTTTTATCGCAGCCCGGCACGGCGATCAGCGCATCATAATATTGCGCGCCGCAAACCGCTTCGATCGAATCTGCAATAATATCACGGCTCACCAATGAATACCGCATTCCATCAGTGCCCATACTCATGCCATCGCTCACACCAATCGTGTTAAATATCAAACCAACAAGATCATTGTCCCACACGGCCTGCTTCACAATTTTAGCCAGCTCATTCAAATGCATATTGCAGGTATTCCCGTCATAACCCATACTCACGATTCCCACCTGTGCTTTTTTCAGGTCATCGTCCGTCAGCCCAATTCCGTACAACATTGCCTGCGCCGCCGGTTGTGTTACATCCTGCGTAATTGTTTTTGAATATTTATTAATCCCCCCATCCCCGCCAGATGTCGGGGTGTTTTGAGATGCACTATTTTTTTTCAATGTACTCATCTACCTGCAATAATTTTTATGTTCCCAGCTTTTATTTCTTTATTCAACTCCTATTGTGTCACTCACTTGTGCGTTCAGTAATTCTATGCGGCTTCCTTCGAAATTTTCCTCTCAATCCTTCAAATCTTTTAATCATAGTTCTAAAAAAGAAACCCGCCTGTCGGAGGCGGGTTTTATATTTTTTGTTTTATGTTACAATTAAACACCACCTCCGTTTATAGAAGTAATAATAATGACAACCACAATGATAATTGTGTTTATTACAGAGGTGACATTATAGATTCTTCTATTCATGAAGGGATGTATGTTCTGTAAATATACACCCGCTGCGCTAAAAAAAGAACTAAAGAGGAAAAAAGTTTGGCCTCATCCTCCAACTCCTTCTCCTTTGGAGAAAGAGCGGCGCTTCAATGTAAATCCAAACTCTAAATCTTCCACGTCAACTATAAAATAAATCCAATCTTTGGCATCGTGCGTTAGCAAGTCCTTCCCTTAGGGAAGGATTTAGGATGGGCTTTATATTATCGTTGACTTTCTCAACTCAATATTTTCTTTCTTCACAGAGTCAGGAATCTTTCCATTCACATAATCGGTGATCAGTTCACCAATTGTAGATGTGAAATAAAAGTTCACCGGGTCAAGATCTTTTGTCACAAAACTGTTCGACAAAGTCCAGCTTACAGCTTCACGAATAAGGTTTCCTTCCTTCGGCATTCCCAGATATTCAAGCATCATCGCAGCCGATAAAATGGATCCTACCGGGTTAGCGATATCTTTTCCTGCAGCTTGCGGATAAGAACCATGAATAGGTTCAAACAATACGGTACCTGTTCCGACAGAAGCTGAAGGCAATAATCCCAGTGAACCACTCAACACACTTGCCTCATCACTGATAATATCACCAAACATATTTTCTGTAAGAATTACATCAAATTGTTTCGGATTCAGAATGATCTGCATGGCAGCATTGTCAACAAACATATAATCTACTTTCACATCCGGGTATTGCTTTGCAACCTCCTGCACAGTTTTTCTCCAGAGCCTTGATGTTTCAAGCACATTGGCTTTATCAACCAGTGTTAGTTTTTTTCTTCGTTCCGGTTTCTGAGCAAAATGAAAAGCGAGATGAGTAACTCTTTCAATCTCTGCCTTTGTGTAAATGCATTCATCAATTGCATTGGTTCCATCATCACTCAATTCTTTTTTACCAAAATAAATCCCGCCGGTCAGCTCGCGAAAGATGATGAAATCAACATCTTCCAGGTTCTTATTTTTCAATGGCGATAAATGATGTAAAGAAGGGTACGTGTTTACGGGGCGGATGTTGGCAAACAATTGCAGAGACTTCCTCAGTTTGAGCAATCCTTGTTCCGGTCTTACTTTCGCAGTCGGATCGTTGTCATACTTCGGATGTCCGATTGCACCGAAAAGGATTGCATCACTGTTCAAACAGGCTTCGATCGTTTCATCAGGTAGCGGGTTGCCGGTTTTATCAATAGCGTCGGCGCCCATCAGGCAATAGGTATACTCAAACTCATGGTGAAATTTTTCAGCCACTGCGTTCAGTATTTTTATGGATTGCCTGGTTACTTCCGGCCCAATGCCATCGCCTTCTATTACAACTATGTTTTTTTTCATCGATTGGTTCATTATAAAAGCTGCGAGCTGCCAGCTACGAGCCTCGAGTAAAGATCTCGCAGCTCAAGGCTCATGGCTCAATGCTGCTTTTCGAATTGTTCTATTTCTGGTTTTATACTCAATAAATAATCAATATCATCAAATCCGTTCAGCAAACAGGTTTTTTTATACGCATTAATCTCAAAATTCTCCTGCTCATTTGTCGGCACGATTTTAATTGTTTGTTGTTCAAGATTTACTTCTATCTCCGTTTTTGGATCTTTGCATGCTGCATCAAAGATCCTCTTCAGAAAATTTTCGCTCACTGTTACCGGAAGTAAAAAATTATTAAGCGAATTGCTTTTAAAAATGTCTGCAAAAAAACTGCTGACCACAACATCGAATCCTGCATCTTTAATGGCCCATGCTGCATGTTCCCTTGATGACCCGCATCCAAAGTTTTTTGCCGCTACCAAAATTTTACCTGAATAAGTGGGATCATTCAACACAAAGTCTTTTTTCGGCTGGCTTTCATCATCATTATTATATCTCCAGTCACGGAAAAGATTTTTGCCAAACCCTTCCCTGCTGGTTGCTTTTAAAAAACGTGCGGGAATAATTTGATCAGTATCCACGTTTTCCATATTCAGCGGAACAATAGTACTTCTTACTTTATTTATTGCTTTGCTCATTCTTTTATTTTTTGTCGCCACAGGCGACAGAATATTTGTGTGAAGCGAAGACGCTTCACACAACTCCTGTTATTCTTTTATTGCTTTAACCCTCAACCTTACATAATCTGCATTCCACTCTCCATTCCGATAATTTGTTTTCCTTAATTCCCGAACCGCTCTCGTTGTGATCTTTTCTTTTAATTCATTCGAGATATTTTTAAAGAAAAAACTACAAAACTGATCGATCCAAAGCCTCATCCCGTCTTCACCTTCAAGCCTTGTTGGCCTTTTGAAATACATAACATCAGAAACGGTAAACCCAACCTTCTCAAGTAATGAGCACTGCTCAGCGACGGAAGGAAAATAGTTAAGATCAACAGGTATTTTATCTTCCACGCCTTCCTCTTTCATTGCTTTTCTGATAGCATTGTGAATGCTTTCAACATTATGCCTGCCACCCATTTCAAAAACAAATCTTCCGCCATTTTTCAAAACATGATAAATGCATTGAAGTGCTTCTTGTTGCTTATTGATCCAATGCAATACTGCATTTGAAAAAACAGCATCGAATTTCTCATTGAAAGAAAAACTGCCTGCATCGCTAATAAAGAACTTTATATCATCATACTTGTCCCGGGCTTTCTCAATCATTTCCTGTGATGAATCAATTGCTGTAACAATTGCCCCTGCCTCATGTATTTTATTTGTTAACTCACCCGTTCCGCAGCCAACATCCAAAATCTTTTCACCCTCCTGCGGGTCCAGCCACTCAAGTACATTTTCTCCATGCTCATAAACAAAATTGTGTTGCTGGTTATATAAATCTGCATTCCACTTTAATTCAGGCATAATCTTTTTTATTGTTCCAGTAACTCTCTTACATCTGTCACTTCGCCGGTAATAGCTGCTGCTGCCGCTGTCAACGGACTTGCTAAAAATGTTCTTGCATTAGGTCCCTGTCTTCCTTCAAAATTTCTATTACTTGTGCTGATACAATATTTGCCTGCAGGAATTTTATCTTCATTCATTCCCAAACAGGCAGAGCAACCGGGTTGACGCAATTGAAATCCAGCTTCCTCAAAAATTTTATCTATGCCTTCTTCTATCGCTTGTTTTTCTACCTGCTTGCTTCCGGGCACGATCCATACCTGCACGTTATTGGCTTTCTTTTTTCCTTTCACAAATCCGGCAACCATTCTCAGGTCTTCAATTCTCGAATTGGTGCAACTTCCAATAAAAACATAATCGACTTTTTTGCCTTTCATATTGACACCGGGTTGAAGACCCATATAGTTGACCGATTTCTGAAATGACGCTTTTTCTTTTTCATCGATCTCATTCAATAAAGGAACATGCCCGGTTACTCCCACTCCCATTCCCGGGTTGGTCCCGTATGTGATCATCGGTTCGATATCAGCAGCATCAATAAAAATTTCTTTATCAAATTTTGCATCCGCATCGGAATATAATTGTTTCCATTTAGCAAGTCTGTATTCCCATGCAGCACCCTGCGGAGCAAACTTTCGTCCCTTGAGATAATTAAATGTCGTTTCATCAGGCGCAATCATTCCGCCTCTTGCTCCCATTTCAATACTCATATTACAAATGGTCATTCTTGCTTCCATTGAAAGTGAATGGATAGCTGAACCGGCATACTCGACAAAATAACCGGTAGCTCCACTTGCAGAAATTTGTGAAATGATATAAAGAATAATGTCTTTGCTTACTACGCCCTTTTGCATTTCACCATCTACATTTATTCGCATCAGTTTCGGTTTTGTTTGCAACAAACACTGTGTTGCCAAAACCATTTCAACCTCACTGGTACCAATTCCAAATGCAATGGCACCAAAGGCACCGTGTGTAGAAGTATGACTATCGCCGCAAACAATCGTGATGCCCGGTTGAGTGATGCCCAATTCGGGCCCTATAACATGAACAATGCCCTGGAAGGGATGTCCAAGGCCATACAATTCGATATTATGTTCGGCGCAATTTTGTTTCAACGCGTCAACCTGCCGGCGGCTCAGCTCTTCTTTGATCGGTAAGTGTTGATTCAGTGTCGGCACATTGTGATCAGCAGTTGCAACAGTTTGGGCCGGTCGAAAAACTTTAATACCACGTTTGTTCAACCCGGTAAATGCCTGCGGACTGGTTACTTCATGAATAAAATGTTTATCGATGTATAAAACAGAAGGCCCGCTTTCAATTTGTTTGATCACGTGCTTCTCCCAGATCTTATCGAATAATGTTTTACCCTCATCCCCTAAAGGGGAGTTTCGAAGATTTTTATCTTGACCTGATTCACTCATCTATTGCAAATATTTTTTATTACAAACTTTTAATTCTCTTATCATCATTCCTTTCGCCTGAGATGGACTCTTCAACTGCAACATTCCTGTTGAACCGAATTCTGTATCATGGTCAACCTAAGTTGCCCCTTAGGGGGACAGGGGGCCTACACAACTTCTACCGCATGCTTTTCCGCTAATTCATGAAGATCCTTATCCTCCACTTCTTTTTTTCTGTCAGCCACTTTTAAAAATTCATTATAGAGCACATCAATATCATTGCGATTATAATTATATCCCAATTTCAAAAAACGATGCGCCAGCGCGCTGCGTCCGCTGCGAGCCGTGAGCACGATCTTTGAGCCATCGGCTCCTACTTCTTCCGGATTTATGATCTCATAGTTGATGGCATTTTTCAAAAACCCATCCTGATGAATACCCGATGAATGTGCAAACGCATTACTGCCGACAATCGCCTTGTTTGGTTGTACAGGCATACGCATCGTATCCGAAACCAGCTTGCTGATTGGATTCAATTTTTTTGTTTTGATATTGGTATAATATCCAAGGTCATGATGTTGTTTGATGATCATTACAACTTCTTCCAATGAAGTGTTACCCGCTCTTTCACCAAGACCATTGATGGTACATTCAATTTGTCTTGCACCACTAATGACCCCTGAAATGGAATTGGCCGTTGCAAGACCCAAATCGTTATGGCAATGGCATGAAATAACTGCTTTATCAATATTGGGAACATGATTGACCAGCCAGGTTATTTTTTCACCATATTGGTACGGCAGACAATAGCCGGTTGTATCGGGAATATTCACAGTTGTTGCACCAGCCTCAATAACCGCTTCAATGACGGTTGCCAGATAATCATTATCAGTACGACCTGCATCTTCTGCATAAAATTCAACGTTATCCGTAAACTTTCTTGCCCATTTTACACATTGAATGGACCTTTCCAAAATCTCTTCCCTGGTAGAGTTGAATTTGGTTTTGATGTGATGATCGGATGTGCCGATGCCCGTGTGGATCCTGGGATTAGCAGCATACTTCAATGCCTGCGCAGCCGTTACAATATCTTTTTCAACAGCCCGGCTTAAACCACAGACAGTAGCATTCTTAATTACCCTTGCGATCTGGCTCACTGATTCAAAATCACCGGGAGAAGAAATAGGAAAGCCAGCTTCAATGATGTCTACTCCCAGGTCCTCAAGAGCAAGAGCCAGTTCTATTTTTTCTGTTGTATTTAATTTACATCCCGGAACTTGCTCACCATCCCGGAGAGTGGTGTCGAAAATGAAGACTTTGTTGGGGGTCATAGTCAAAAATTGAAAGGATGTGAGATAAAAATAGCAGGCTGCTTATTTTTGTGTTGCTTGCTCTTAACATGGTAAACAACCTGCTTTTCGAAGTTATTTAAGCTCAAGGGTTTGATGAAACCAAAATACGGTTGGTTTTACGTAACTTACGGTGTGTTAAATGCCCCGGGAGCCTTGATACTAAAGGGTTTTAAACATTTTCAACTACGATGCCCAACCGCTCAACAGATGCTTTGTTTCAATTGATCAAATCGCTGGAAAAGTCGGAAAAACGGAATTTCAAGCTCTATGTAAAGAGAAATTCGTCCAGTGAAGATCTTAAGATCGTTAAGCTTTTTGATGCTATTGATAAGCTGGATCAATACGATGAAGAGCAGCTTTTGAAAAAAAATAAATCCATAAAGAAGCAACAGCTCTCAAACATGAAAGCGCATTTGTACAAACAAATCCTTTCAAGTCTTCGCCTCATTAAAGATGAAAACAATATAGATATCCAGTTGCATGAGCAAATGGACCATGCCCGCATTCTTTTTAACAAAGGTCTTTACCTGCAAAGTCTCAGGATCCTGGATAAGATGAAGGAAATGGCCAGGAGCAATGAGCAGCTTACTTACCTGCAGCAAGCGTTATTTTTTGAAAAAAAGATAGAAGGACTTTTCATTACCCGGAGTATGCGGGAAAAAGCCGATCAGCTTTCAAAAGAATCGGACGAAACAAATTGCCAGTTATCGCTTATCAACCGGCTTTCCAATTTATCACTTCAACTCTATGGATGGTATATCACACATGGCCATGCGAGAAGCCAGAAAGAAGTGGATGAATTAAAAAAATTCCTGGAAGATAATTTACCGGAGGAAACAAAAAATGCCCGGGGATTTTATGAAAGGCTTTACTACTACCAGGCTTATTGCTGGTATGCTTTCATTCGACAGGATTTTTTGCAATACTATCGCTATACTCAAAAATGGGTGGACCTTTTTGCAGAATATCCAAACATGTATGATATGGAAACGGCTCATTATATCAAAGGGATGCACAACCTCATGGGAGCCCATTTTGATCTGCACAATACAAAAAAATTAAAAGAATCAATTGAAGAGCTTGAAAATTTTTCTCACCGGAAAGTGGTGAAGAAAAATGACATCAATCGCATCCTTGTTTTTGTTTACCTCACCACCGCAAGGATCAACAGTTACTTCCTCGAAGGGATCTTTTCCGAGGGATTAAAACAGGTGCCATCTATCGAAGAAAAACTAAAAGAATATGAATTATATATTGACAGGCACCGCGTATTGGTATTTTATTACAAAATTGCCTGTCTTTATTTTGGAGCCGGGAAGAATGAAAAGGCGATTCAATATTTAAATAAGATCATTAACTGGAAAGTTGATCTGCGCACGGATCTTCAATGTTACGCAAGATTGCTTCACCTGATCGCTCATTATGAACTGGGGAATTTTGACCTGCTGGAATATCTTACAAAATCTGTTTACCGTTTCATGGCGAAGATGGAAAGTCTCAGTGCCGTGGAGGAAGAAATGTTCCATTTTCTCCGTCGTTCATTCCAGGTAAATGCTCATGCGTTAAAACCAGAATTTGAAAAATTGCTGGAGAAATTAAAAAAATATGAAAACAATCCTTTGGAAACAAGGGCCTTCTCTTACCTGGATGTGATCTCCTGGCTGGAGAGCAAGATCAACAATGTTCCGGTGCAGGATGTAATAAGAGAAAAATATTTACAGAGTAAGAAAAAAGTAATTTAGAATTACACTTTAGAAATAGCTTTCTGTTCCATCATTTGATAATCATTCTTAACCAATACTAATGAAAAAAATCTTGCCTGTAGTTCTGTTATTCATTGCATATAAATCCTATTCTCAAATCGATCTTTCTTATTTCAATTCCATGCAATGGCGCAGCATTGGTCCCTATCGTGGCGGGAGAACAGTCGGTGCAGCCGGCGTGGCGGAACAACCAAATGTGTTTTACATCGGGGTAAACAACGGGGGTGTATGGAAAACTACAGACTATGGAAGAACATGGTTCCCGGTTTTTGACAATGAATCTACCGGTTCAATCGGAACTATTGCAGTGGCACCGTCCAATCCTGATATTATTTATGTAGGAAGTGGTGAAGGTTTGCATCGTCCCGATCTCTCCACGGGTAACGGAGTTTATAAATCTGCTGATGCAGGAAAAACATGGACGCATCTTGGTCTTGAAGATGGACAACAAGTTCCAAAAATTGCTGTTGATCCGAAAAATCCCGACAGAATCTTTGTTGCAGTGCTTGGTCATCCTTACGGCCCGAATGAAGAACGCGGTATTTATCGTTCGATTGATGGTGGCAAAACTTTTACAAAAGTTCTTTACATCAATGAAAATACAGGAGGCGATGATGTAGCTATTGATCCTTCAAATCCGGATATCGTTTACTCAACTCTATGGGAAGCACGTGAAGGTCCATGGGAGAATGGACAATGGGCCGGTATCAACGGTGGAATTTATAAATCAACCGATGGAGGAACAACATGGAAAAAATTATCGAATGGGTTGCCTGAAAATCTTGTCCAGGCACATGTTGCGATTGCACCCTCTTCTTCGAATGTTTTATATGCAGCGGTTGGCACGACTGAACCCAATGCGTATGGCACAGGTAAAGGAATGGGCATCTATCGTTCGAATAACGGAGGAGAAAATTGGGAAAAAGTTACGGAGGATGGAAGACCTGAAGCAAGAATTGGAGGAGGTGATGTACCGGAGATAGCAGTAGATCCAAAAAATGCTGACATAGTTTATAGCACCAGCATTGTTCTTTGGCGTTCCATTGATGGAGGGAAAAACTGGACCGGTATTCGGGGGGCACCCGGTGGAGATGATTATCAGAATATATGGATCAATCCTATTCATCCCGAAATTTTTTTGGTGACCGGTGACCAGGGCGCGATCATTACAGTAAATAATGGACAAACCTTTTCATCATGGTATAACCAACCTTCTGCGCAGATCTATCATGTAAATACCGATAATGATTTCCCCTACAATATTTATAGCGGGCAGCAGGAAAGTGGATCGGTTGGAATTGCATCCCGTGGCAATGATGGAGAAATTACATTTCGTGAATGGCATCCTGTTGGCGCAGAGGAATATGGTTATGTTGCAGCTGATCCTTTGAATTCGAATATCATTTATGGCGACAAGGTTACGAGATACAATAAACTTACAGGACAAACACAAAACGTATCACCGGAAGCTATACATAGCGGCAAATATCGATTTTTAAGAACTGCCCCACTTTTATTTTCCCCCATTGACAATAAGACTTTATATTTTGCCGGAAATGTGTTATTCAAAACAACAGATGGCGGCAATCACTGGCAGATCATTAGTCCGGATCTGAGTCGCGAGAGCTGGGATGTGCCTGCCAGCGTTGGAATTTATAATACCGATGCTTTAAAAAAAATGCCAAGAAGAGGGGTGATCTATGCTGTTGCACTTTCGTCGAAAGATATCAATACGATCTGGTGCGGCACTGATGATGGATTGATCCATGTATCAAGAGACGGAGGAAAGACATGGAAGAATGTAACTCCCTCTTCGATCACTTCATGGAGCAAGATTTCAATTATCGATGCAAGTCATTTTGATGCAAATACTGCTTATGCAGCCGTGAACAGAATTCGATGCGACGATATGCATCCGCATATTTATAAAACTACCGATGCAGGAAGATCGTGGAAGGAAATCGTAAATGGATTGGTGGATGATCCGATCAATGTGGTCCGTGAAGACCCGCAAACAAAAGGATTGCTATTTGCCGGAAGTGAAAAAGCCGTTTATGTTTCATTTGATGATGGAGAGCACTGGCAGAGTTTAAGATTAAATATGCCGGCCACTTCTATTCGCGACCTTGTTATTAAAGGTGATGACATTGTCGTGGGCACACATGGAAGGGGTTTTTGGATATTGGATGATATTACGCCGCTTCGGCAATTAAACTCCATCGCAATTAAACAATCGACTATTTTATACAAACCACAAACTGCAACTCGTGTTCGCTGGAATATAAACACAGATACGCCTATTCCGCAGGAAGAGCCTGCGGGGCAAAATCCACCTGATGGTGCAATCATTGATTATTATTTAGATGAAAATGTAAGCGAGGTTACTCTTAAAATATCAGATTTAAGAGGGAATTTGATTCGAAAGTTTTCGAGCAATGATTCGATGTACAAAATCCCACCTGTTGATATTCCGTTGTATTGGATCCGTCCGCAGCAAATACTTTCAACTGAAAAAGGTTCGCATCGTTTTTTATGGGATATGCATCATACACCATTCAACGAACCGCCTTCTTACCCAATAGCAGCTATTTTTAAGAACACGGCTCCAGTCCAAACAGCACCATGGGTAATGCCCGGCAAATACCTGGTGAAATTGACTGTTGATGGAAAAATATTTACTCAGTCCTTTACCGTCAGAATGGACCCAAGAGTAAAAACTTCAATTGCTGATCTGCAAAAACAACACGATCTTTCCATGGTCTGCTACGGGAGAAGAAAAAAATGCATGGATCTTCTGAATGAGATTTCGAGGTATCGCTCGATGTTAAAAAATCAAATGATAAATGCATCTGCATCTATAGCTGGGTCATTGCACAAAAAAGATCGACAAGCCGCTTCGTTGGAAAATACGCCGCAGGGAAGCACTGATGCAAGCTTTGCAGGATTAAATGGAAACTTTTCTTCCTTACAGGGCAATTTGCAGAATGCAGATGTGCCGCCAACGTCTCAAGTCATGAATGCTCTCCGTGACACACAAAAAAAACTAAATGACCTGGCAAAAAGGTGGGTTGAGTTGAAGAAATAAGATTAAAAAGTTAACTTGCAATATATCTATGAAATTAAATGAAGTAGTTATATCAGATCCTGAAATATTAAATGGTACTCCTGTATTTAAGGGAACAAGAGTGCCAATAAAAAATTTGTTTGATTATCTTGAAGCTGGCGATTCAGTAGATAAATTCCTTGAAGACTTTGATTACATTCCTAAAGAATCCGTAATTGCCGTCTTAAAATTTACTGAACAGATTTTTTCCCAACCTTCTATTTATGAAAATATTGCTGGATGAGCAATTACCTGTAAAATTGAAATACAGGTTTAAACCGGAATTTGAAATCTCGACTGTAAGAGACGAAAATTGGCTTGGTATAAAAAATGGCGAACTGATCACTCTTGCAGTTGAGGGCGGCTTTAGCGTTTTTATAACCAATGACCAAAATTTAGGTTTTCAGCAAAAGCTTAAGCTATTTAAAATCCTTTTTATAAATATTAATCAGTCGACCAATCGTTATGAGAATACTCTTCCTGCGATACTTGTGATTAACCAATGGCTTTCAAAAAATGAAACAAATATTGGATTGATGATTGAAACAACAAACTATTTGATATATCCCGTAGATTTGAATTTACAAGAATGACAATGAATATTGAATTCAATAAAAATGAGGATGCAATGAAAATGTCGCTGAGCATGATGCAAACACGGCTGGAAAAAATTTATGAAGGCGGGGGGAAAAAAGCAATTCAAAAACAAAAGGAAAGAAATAAACTTACAGCAAGGGAGAGAATTGGCTATCTCGCTGACAAAGGTAAACCGTTTACAGAGATCGGTGCTTTTGCTGGTTATGAAATGTATGATGAACAAGGCGGTTGCCCCGCTGGCGGCACGGTTGCAGGTGTTGGTTATGTCAGCGGACGGCAATGTATCATTGTTGCCAATGATCAAACCGTGAAAGCAGGCGCTTGGTTTCCCATCACAGGTAAAAAAAATCTCCGGATGCAGGAGATCGCCATGGAAAATCATTTACCGATCATTTATCTGGTTGACAGCGCAGGCGTTTTTCTTCCTATGCAGGATGAGATATTTCCCGACAAAGAACATTTCGGTCGCATTTTCAGAAACAACGCAGTGATGAGTGCAATGGGCATCACCCAGATTGCTGCTGTAATGGGAGCATGCGTGGCAGGTGGAGCTTATCTTCCAATCATGAGTGATGAAACGCTGATGGTTGATGGCGCTTCCATTTATTTAGCCGGACCCTATCTTGTGAAAGCTGCCATTGGTGAAGATGTTGACACAGAAACTTTAGGAGGCGCTACCACACATACTGAAATTTCAGGCATTGCTGATTATAAATTTAAAACAGAAAAAGAATGCATGGATCATATCAAAAAAATGATGTCCATGCTTGGTGAAAAACCGGTTGCAGGGTTTGATCGCATTCCCGCAAAGCAACCTAAAAAGAATCCTGAAGAATTACATGGCAGTTTTCCTTTTGATGGAAAACCGTATGATGTACTCGATATCATTGAAAGAATTGTTGATAGGTCTGAATTCGAACAATTCAAAGAAGATTATGGAAAAACAATTGTCTGCGGCTATGGAAGAATTGATGGATGGGCAGTTGGCATTGTGGCCAATCAAAGAAAAATTGTAAAAAATAAAAAAGGGGAAATGCAGATGGGCGGCGTCATCTACAATGACAGCGCTGATAAAGCAGCCCGTTTTATTCTCAACTGTAATCAGAAAAAAATTCCGCTTGTTTTTTTTCAGGATGTCACCGGTTTTATGGTGGGTAGTCGCAGTGAACAGGCAGGCATCATAAAAGACGGGGCCAAGATGGTGAATGCAGTTGCCAATTCAGTGGTACCGAAGATCACGATCATTATGGGGAATTCTTATGGCGCCGGTAATTATGCCATGTGCGGCAAGGCTTACGATCCTCGATTCATTTATGCCTGGCCTTCTGCAAAGATCGCTGTAATGGGCGGCGACCAGGCAGCAAAAACTTTATTGCAGATACAAACTGCTGCACTGAGATCAGAACGGGAAAATCAGAAATCAGAAATCAGAAGTCCGAAATCCGATGATGAAGAGCAACAGCAACTACTTGAAAAAATAAAATCCCGGTATGAAAAGCAAACAACTCCCTATTATGCAGCCGCAAGATTGTGGGTAGATGCGATCATTGACCCGGTTGAAACAAGAAAAATTATTTCGGAAGGCATTGCTGCAGCCAATCACAATCCTGATATGCGGGAAATGAAGCTCGGGGTGTTCCAGGTGTAAGATCATGATGCTTGCGTTTTAAAAAAATAAGCAAGTTTACTTATCAATTTCGCGGTTTTTATTGCCGTTTTTTTCTGTCGTTAAGGTGCCTCCGGATGCAGCCCTCATCATAACTTTATGAAATCAAAAATTTCTTACATTCAATTCATGAAACAACTACTTACCATTTGCTGCATTTTTATCCTGGCACCTGCAATCGCACAGCATACAGGAATTTTTCAAAATCACGCCGATGTAGGTAATCCTAAAATAAAAGGCACAACGGTTTATGATAACAAAACAAAGACCTATACTTTAAGGGGTGCTGGTTATAATATCTGGTTCAACAGGGATGAATTCCAATTTGCCTATAAAAAGCTGAAAGGAGATTTTACGCTTACAGCCAATTTTGAATTTATCGGTGAAGGGAAAGAAGGTCATAGAAAAATTGGTTGGATGATAAGAGAATCGTTAGCAGATTCTGCCATCCATATCAGCGCTGTATCACACGGAGATGGACTTACCGTATTGCAATGGCGGGTAAAGCCCGGAATGAACATGAGAGATCCGGAAGATGAGATTCGTGCCGGGGGAACAAAATATGGGGTTATTCAATTGCAGCGGATCGGGAAAAAAATTATTATGAAGGTCGCCAAAAAGGAAGGCGATGCTTTTGAAACTGTGGGCGAACATGAAATGGAAAATCTGCCTGATGAAGTATTAGTTGGAATTTTTATTTGCTCTCATGATCCTGACGTTACAGAACAGGCAAAGGTGTGGAATGTGCAAATCAAATGAATACTAACATCTGACTGATTGACCCATTTGACCTATATGACCTATATGACTTCCTTGACTTACAATGACTCAATCTATTCAAATCTATACTGATGGCGCATCCCGTGGAAATCCCGGCCCCGGTGGCTATGGAGTAATATTAATGAGCGGCAATCATCGCAAAGAACTTTCTCAGGGCTATCGCAAAACAACCAACAACCGCATGGAACTGATGGCTGTGATTGCAGGACTTGAGGCTTTGAAAAAAGACGGAATGAATATTACTATTTATACAGATAGTCAATATGTAGCTAAAGCTATACAGGAAGGATGGTTAAAAAAATGGATCGCAACAGAATTCAAGGGCGGTAAAAAAAATAAAGACCTGTGGATGCGATTCAATGAACTCGCTCAAAAACATAACATAAAATTTGTTTGGGTCAAAGGGCATGCAGATAATCCTTTCAACAATCGATGCGATGAACTGGCGACTTCTGCTGCAGATGGAACTGATCTGCTAATTGATGAAGAATATGAAAAGGATAAGAATTCGCTCTTTGGATAATTAATAACAAAAATCCGATTACAATTTTTTCAAAGCCTGCAAAATATCGTTGAGTATATCATCAGCATGTTCCAGGCCAACTGATATCCGGATCAAACCCGGTGTAATGTTCACAGCTTGTCTTTCTTCTTCAGATAACTTTGCATGAGTGGTGCTTGCAGGGTGTGAAGCAATACTTCTTGTATCACCCAAATTAGCAGTGAGTGAAAGCATTTGAAGAGAATCCAGGAATCTTCTTCCACTTTCAATCCCTCCCTTTAACTCAAAACAAACAATGCCTCCCCCATCTCTCATTTGTTTCTTTGCAATTTGATATTGTGGATGACTCGCTAAAAAAGGATATTTAAGCAATGAAATTTCAGGATGATCTTTTAATGCTTCAGCAATTTTCAATGCATTGGCTGCATGCCGTTCCATTCTTACATCAAGCGTTTCCAAACTTTTGCTCAAAAGCCATGCGTTGAATGGGGATAATGCCGGCCCTGTGCTGCGGCAGAACAAATAAATATCATGGATCAAATCTTTTTCACCAACGATCACTCCTCCCAATACTCTGCCCTGTCCATCGATCCACTTGGTTGCTGAATGCACAACGAGATCAGCACCAAAATCAATCGGTCGCTGACTGATCGGTGTGGCAAAACAATTATCTATATTCAGAATAAGATTGTGTTTTTTTGCAAGAGCCGATACAAATTCAAGATCAATGATATCAAGCCCGGGATTGGTAGGCGTTTCTATATAGATCATTTTCGTGTTCGGCTTGATAACGGTCTCCCATTCTTCGGGCCTGTTTGCCGATACATAACTGTATTCAATTCCATAACGCGGCAAAAATTTTGTGATCACAGTATGTGTGCTGCCAAATATCGAACTGCATGAAAGCAAATGATCCCCCTGCCTCATTAAAGCCATAAATGAAGCAAATACAGCACTCATGCCTGAAGCGGTGGCATAACCGGCTTCTGCTCCTTCCAATATACAGACTCTGTCAATAAACTCTTTTACGTTAGGATTGCTAAAGCGACTGTAAATATTGTCATCGGTTTCGTCGGCAAATGCCGCACGCATTTCCTCGGCCGTATCAAAACAAAAACTGCTGGTCAGATAAAGAGGAGATGAATGTTCCATTTCGCTCGTTCGATCCGCCTGCGTACGAATAACCTTTGTGATTGGATGTTGTTCCATTATTTTTATGCAAGTTTTTACAAATTTAACTGATGCAAGCCTTTACTTTGTCAGAAGTTCGCAAGTTCAATGGTTCCGGAGTTTCAAAGTTTGTGATCATTAAAGCTGTTGAACTTTTGAACCTTTGAAACTTTGGAACGTTTGAAACACTAAAGAGATGGAACTATTTAATTACAGCGAACCTTTTGAACTAGAGACTGGAACTATTCTTCCGGGTGTTACCATTGCTTATCATACTTATGGCACATTAAACAATGATAAAAGCAACGTGATCTGGATCTGCCATGCTTTAACGGCGAATTCAGATGCAGCGGCCTGGTGGCCCGGAGTTGTTGGGAAGAATGCCCGCCTGTCGGACGGACAAGGATTTGCAGATCCTTCAAAGTATTTTATTGTTTGCGCCAATATCCTCGGCAGTTGTTACGGAAGTACCGGTCCATTAACAATCGATCCTTCTACTGATCAGCCTTATTTCAGCAACTTTCCAATGATCACGATAAGAGACATGGTAAAGGCTCATATTCTATTGCGCAAACATTTGAACATCGAAAAAATTCATTTGCTAATGGGCGGAAGTATGGGTGGCTACCAGGTATTGGAATGGTGTGCAATGGAAAATGATGTAGCCAAAAATCTCCTGTTAATTGGTACCTCGGCAACAGAAAGCGCCTGGGGCATTGCCGTACATACAGCACAGCGACTTGCCATTGAAGCTGACGCTACCTGGCAATCACACCACAGAAATGCGGGAGCAAAAGGTTTAAAAGCTGCCCGCGCAATGGGAGTGATCAGTTATCGCAATTACAGGATTTTGGTAGAAAAACAAACAGAGCCGGATCCGGAAAAGCTGGATAACTATAAAGCCTCATCCTATATCAATTACCAGGGAGACAAATTGGTTAGCCGCTTCAATGCTTACAGTTATTGGCTATTAACAAAATCCATGGACTCACATCATTTGGGTCGCGGTCGGGGCGGCAATGCAATACCTGTTTTGCAAAACATTAAACAAAGAACTTTAATCATAGGAATAGATAGTGATATTCTTTGTCCTTTACATGAGCAGGAATTGCTTGCTGAAAATATTGCCAATTCCACATTAATTACAATAGATTCACCCTATGGACACGATGGCTTTATTACAGAAGCTGCAAAAATTTCAAAAGCACTTGGTGAGTGGTTATAAGATCAAGTGACGAATTGTGAGTTATCAATATTTGATATTGACCTAAAATTGACAATTCACCATTGACAATTTAAACACCTGGCAGGAATATTTATGCAACTTGCCGCTATGGTTTTACAAAATGAAAATGACAGATGAACATAACAGTATATCCCGGTAGTCCTTATCCATTAGGCGCTACCTGGGACGGACGGGGAGTAAATTTTGCTATTTACGCTGAGAATGCAACAGGTGTGGAACTCTGTTTATTCAATACCAAAGAAGAACAAAACGAATCAGCAAAGATCAGGATTGAAGAACGAACGCATCATGTCTGGCATATTTATATCCCCTGCCTTAAGCCAGGACAGTTGTATGGATATAGAATACACGGACCTTATGAACCTCAAAATGGTCATCGGTTTAATCCAAACAAATTTCTGATCGATCCTTATGCAAAAGCAATTTCGGGCAGTATTCAGTGGCATGATTCATTATTCGGATATGAATTGGGTCATCCGGATGCTGATCTTAGTTTTAGTAAAGTGAATAGTGCTCCCTTTATGCCACGGGCAGTCGTGATTGATCCGAATTTCTATTGGGAGAATGATGAATTTCCCCGTATTCCGTATCATAAAACAATTATTTACGAAACGCATGTAAAGGGCTTTTCCAAACTTCATCCCCAAATCCCTGAAAATATGCGTGGAACTTATTCTGCATTGGCTCATCCTGCTGTTATAAATTATTTAAAGGACCTGGGAGTTACTGCGGTGGAGCTGATGCCAGTACATTATTTCATTTCTGACCGGCATCTTAAAGAAAGTGGTAAAAGCAACTATTGGGGTTATAATTCAATTGGGTTTTTTGCGCCTGATCCACGTTATACAAGCAGCGAAATTTCAGAAAACCAGGTTTACGAATTCAAAAGCATGGTGAAGGAACTTCATAAAGCAGGCATTGAAGTCATTCTCGATGTTGTGTATAATCATACCGGAGAAGGAAACCAGATGGGTCCCACTCTTTCGTTTCGTGGCATTGATAACGCCTCATATTATCGTCTTACAAATGATAAGCGATACTACATGGATTATACGGGTACAGGCAATACACTGAACGCGCATCTTCCAAATGTTTTACGATTGATCATGGACAGTTTACGTTATTGGATTTTAGAGATGCATGTTGATGGTTTTCGTTTTGACCTTGCCTCTACATTAGCGCGGGAACTTCATGAAGTTGATCGGTTGGGTTCTTTCTTTGATATTATTCACCAGGATCCTATTATTTCACAGGCAAAACTGATCGCAGAACCATGGGACATTGGTGAAGGTGGTTATATGGTTGGAAATTTTCCGCCGGGCTGGGCTGAATGGAATGGCAAGTACCGTGATTGTATGCGTGATTATTGGCGGGGTGCTGATAGTATGCTGTCCGAATTTGCCGACCGCTTAACCGGCAGCTCCGATCTCTATAAAAATGATTACCGCCATCCAACCGCAAGTATCAACTTTATTACAGCACATGATGGGTTTACATTGACTGATCTTGTTTCCTACAATGAAAAACATAACGAAGCCAATGGAGAAAATAATAATGATGGCGAAAGCCATAATCGTTCGTGGAATTGCGGTACAGAAGGACCTGCCGATGATCCTGGAATTTTGAGCTTACGAAATCGACAGAAAAGAAATTTCCTTACAACTCTTTTTTTATCCCAGGGAGTGCCGATGCTATTAGCGGGTGATGAAATAAGCCGTTCCCAAAACGGGAACAATAATGCTTACTGCCAGGACAATGAGATCTCATGGGTCGATTGGAACTCAGCAGATCTTGAATTATTAGAATTTACAAAAAAATTAATACATGTTTATAAGGAGCATCATGTTTTTTCAAGAAGAGACTGGTTCAAGGGTCAGTCAATAAAAGGAAGAGGACTCACAGATATTGCATGGTTCCTTCCTGACGGAAAAAAAATGACGGAAGAAAACTGGAAAGCGGGCTTTGCAAAGAGCCTGGCGGTTTATTTGGATGGTCACGGTATCCATTCAAAAAATTATGACGGCAAACCGATCCTCGACGACAGCTTTTATTTGATCTTTAATGCCCATAATGAACCGGTGGAATACAAACTGCAAACAAGAAGATATGGCAACAACTGGATCAAGATCCTCGATACCAGTAAAAATTTTGTTGCAGAACAAGGTGGGGAAACATATAAAGCCAATTCAAAAATTACAGTGGATGGCTTTTCTGTTGTGCTTTTAAAATATCCGATGGAACATTGATTTTGATTATCGATATTGTATGATGCTGATAGTTCCATTAAGCTCATATTACCGGTTGAAGCGTCCTTAATCATTATTCAGCAACAGGAGACCTGGTTCTTCGAAACCGAATTCCTTTTGAACATTCAAACATCTTTTCTTTTGTTCATGATCTCCATTTCATATCTGCTTCAAGACTTTCTTTAACACGAAACTTAGTGATCTTACTGATCAAAGATAAAGGCAGGGGCTTTTCCAATGGGAGCTGGATCGATCCACTGGCTGTTTTAAATTTCGTGAGACTTTTAACAAAAGCCTTTACAGCAGATGGCGTTGGATAGAACCCGATGTGATGTTTGAACACTGCAAATGTCACCAGTATCCTTTTGTAAGAATAAGCAGGCATTCCCCATTTCAAACCTTCTTTGGCACCTGGTGCGGCGGCTCGGATACAGGCATGCATTTGTCTCAACTTTTCACGGGATTCGCCAGGAGCCATTTCAATATACTCATCAATATTTTTTGGTTTCATTTTTTTTGAATTCTGCGTTTGTTTTTCTGAACCACTGTTTATTACAAGGAACAAATAAAATTAGTAAATGGTCATCATATTGGGTTGAAACCTGCTAAAGCATAGCAGGATTATAAATCATTGACATTACTGATAAGAATCATATAGCAGCATACTCGTATGAAATATCTTTAAACATCATTGAATAAAAGGTTCAATCATGAAAAAAATTAAATTAGGCAGCGGCTTTGCAATATTCATCATCTTCTTCGGAGTTGCCGCATTCGATGCGGTTCAAACTCACTACTGGCCAAGAATTGCTTTTTGGTTAATTGCCGGCGCACTATTCGTCGTATTCGATAATCTTAAAAAAGCCCATTAGGTCCTCAAGTATAGTCAAAACATCATGCAGACCAGTAAAAACTAAATAACCGACTTTGTCAGGTACATTCCAAAAAAAATAATCAAAACGCGCAATATCATTTTTTGCATTCTGAGAAATAAGTTTCACCCGTTGTTATTTCATATAGGCCTTGTAGCTTCCGGTTATTGAAGGGAAAATATGTTTAGAACTTTAAAAAAATTGACATGAGGTTTAAAGGTACTAGACCTGAAAAATTGAATTTTTGCCGGCTTGGAGTCCATTTCCTTTACCCAAAAATCACATTTCTTATTTGGCAAATATCCATATGACTCTTACCTTTGCCGTCCTTAAAAGGAAATAGTAAACCTGGAGTAAATTTCAAAACATGGCTAATCATAGTGCTACAAAAAAAGACGTTCGTCAGGCTACAAAACGCAGGGAGAGAAATAAATTTTATGGTAAAACAACCCGTAATGCCATCCGTGACTTAAGAACAACAACCGGCAAAGAGGCCTCGGATAAATTACCGGAAGTTATAAGCATGATTGATAAACTGGCTAAACGTGGTATCATCCATAAAAACAAAGCCGCCAATCTCAAAAGTAAGTTGGCAAAGAAAACATCGGCAAAATAAGACTGCACCATAGATTCTAAAAGGCATCTCTGATCCGGGGTGCCTTTTTACTTTATACAAACGTATTTTTATCCTTCAATTGAAAAACATGAAAAAATTATTCGTGATATCTTTTCTTTTTTCATATCAACCTGTTTTTTCCCAACCCCTTACTACAATATTTGAAGAAACAAAGGGCACACAAAGTCCAACATACCACGAGATCATTGACTGGTGGAGGAAACTGGATCAGCAATCACCTTATGTAAAAATGTTGACAATGGGAATGACTGATGCTGGTTTTCCTTTAAATCTCATTGTTGTTTCAAATGATGGTGATTATAATTTTGAAAGTATTCACAAAAAAAATAAAAGAGTTATTCTGATTAACAACGGTATTCATCCGGGAGAACCCGATGGTATTGATGCGTGCATGTTGCTTGCGAGAGATATTAATGATTTTTTTACAAATGAGGTTAGGAAAAAAGGCGGAAGATCAAGACATAATTCAAATGATTACCATCTGCCCGAAAACATAGTTCTTGCAATTATTCCCGTTTACAACATTGGGGGTTGTCTGAACAGGAGTGCAAATTATCGGATTGACCAAAATGGACCTTTGGAAAAAGGCTTCAGGGGTAATTCTCAAAATCTTGATCTCAATCGTGATTTTATTAAGTGCGATTCAAGAGAAGCGAGAGCATTTACCGAAATTTTTCATTTAACAGACCCTGATGTTTTTGTTGACAATCATGTAAGCGATGGGGCCGATTATCAGCATATCATAACACTGCTTGCTTCGCAGCATGATAAACTTGGTGGCATCATGGGAGAATACATGAACAAAGAATTTGAGCCGGCATTGTATTCTTTGATGAAAGAAAAAGGTTATGACCTTGTTCCCTATGTAAATTCATTTGATGAAACACCTGAAAATGGCTGGCCACAGTACTGGGATAGCCCAAGATACAGCAGCGGATTTGCTACTCTCTGGCGCAGTTTTGCATTTGTACCTGAAACGCACATGCTAAAATCCTATGAACAAAGAGTAAGAGCAACATACACGCTGATGCAATGTTTCATTGAGTTTACATCAAAAAATACTGATAAAATAAAACAGCTGAGAGACCAAACAAAACAATCAGCAAAAACGCAAACAGAATTTCCGATCAGCTGGGAATTGGATCGTTCACAATGGAAAGAAATTACCTACAAAGGATATGAAGCAGGAAGAAAAATCAGTGGGGTGTCAGGCTTACCGGTTTTATTCTATGACAGGAGCAGACCTTTTGAAAGACAAGTAAAACTCTTCAACTATTATCATCCCACAACATTTATAAAAAAGCCAATTGCATACATCATCCCGCAAGGATGGTGGAAAGTAATTGATTTATTGAAACTGAATAAAGTTGAAATGCGGGAATTGAAAAAGGATTCTTCGATTGAGGTTGAGGTTTATCATATTGATGATTACAAAACCGCACAACGACAATACGAAATGCATCATCTGAATACCAAGGTAAAGATCAGCACAGCTAAACAAAAAATAGATTTCAAAAAAGGCGATTGGTATATTCCAATGAATCAAACAGCCAACCGTTTTTTAATTGAAACCCTGGAGCCACAAGCAGAAGACTCCTATTTTGCATGGAATTTTTTTGACACCATTCTTGGACAAAAAGAAGGATTCTCAGATTACGTTTTTGAAGACATAGCATCGGATTATTTAAAAAATCATCCCGATGTAAAAAATAAGTTAGATCAGCGACGCAGTACTGATACTGTATTTGCAAAAAATGCCGAGGCACAGTTGAATTTTGTTTATCAAAACTCTCCCTACTTTGAACCTGATTATCTGCGATACCCTGTTTACCGGGTTATTGATTAGCAGGGCTTGCTGTCAACGATCTATTTTTACTTTTTTTTTCTGATTGAATTTTAAACCCATTATCCTTTGCAAATATTCTTTGTGCTTCCTGCATTTCAGCGATAGCATTATCTTCCTGACTAATTACCGTTGACATTACCTGCAACTGGAACTTTCTGCCCTCAGGCGTTGTTTGTAGTCCATAATTTTTATAACTGGTGTAAATGCTTTTCACATAGACAAAATAGCTGATGGCAGCTTTTTTAAAATTTTCACCCTGCCTTACTTTCGGAGCAGGAGTATTTTTAATATCCCGGATAACTAAATCAATTTTTGCTTCCATCCTGCTGCTTACGCCGGCAATGCTGTCATACGCATACGATGCAAAATAATTTTTCAAATTTGGCTCTGCCTGATCCATGCTCGTTCCAAGGTTTTTTTGTTTTTTTACAATCATATCGTTATAGTCCATGGCAATTTTAGATTTGCACCCGATTACAAAAAAACAAATGACAGCAATCGTGAAAACAGTTTTCGGTTTCATAATGTGCTTTTATTGCGTTCCATCGCACTAAATTGATTGGATCGAAATATATAAAAACAAAAAGCCTTCCAGTTTCCTGAAAGGCTCGAATAAATATGGCAGCTACCTACTCTCCCGCATTGTGGTGCAGTACCATCGGCCATGAGGGGCTTAACTTCTCTGTTCGGTATGGGAAGAGGTGAACACCCTCGGAAAAACCACCATAAAGAGTTAGAAATCCCAAATATCAAATCACAAATCTCAAATGGAATTTGGAATTCGTTTCCTGGAATTTAATTAAATCAACATATTGGAGTTGTTAGAAAAGTATCTAAGTAAAAAAATTAAAGCGTACGGGCAATTAGTACTACTCGGCTTTGATGTTACCATCTTTACACCTGTAGCCTATCAACGTCATAGTCTCTGACGGCCCTTAAAAGGAGACTCATCTTGAGGAAGGTTTCACGCTTAGATGCTTTCAGCGTTTATCCTGTCCGTACATAGCTACTCAGCATTGCACCTGGCGGCACAACTGATACACCAGCGGTACGTACGACCCGGTCCTCTCGTACTAAGGTCATGTCCTCGCAATCTCCTGACGCCCACCACAGATAGGGACCGAACTGTCTTGCGACGTTCTGAACCCAGTTCACGTGCCACTTTAATCGGCGAACAGCCGAACCCTTGGGACCTTCTCCAGCCCCAGGATGTGACGAACCGACATCG
>JBIOGV010000021.1:0-24445 GCA_044448365.1 Chitinophagales bacterium | reverse complement strand
TTACTCGGGGCTAAGTTGTTTGATATATTTGAAAACTGGAGCGATTTTTTAAAGGATCCCTCTTCATTCATTTTTTCTCCTGCCGGTTTAACCTTTTACGGAGGATTGATTTGTGCAGCTTTAGCGATCTGGTTTTATGCAAAAAAACATAAGATTGGTTTCTGGAATTTAAATGATGCGGCGGCGCCCGCACTTATGCTGGCTTATGCCATTGGGAGAATCGGCTGCCAGGTTTCCGGTGACGGGGACTGGGGCATTTATAATAGTGCCTACGCAGTAGATGCCAATAACAAAATCACTGCGGCCGCTCCGGGACAATTTCAAAAGATTTTAGAAGCAAACAGCACGTTTTTTCTAAGAAATCATAAAGAATTTACAGATGTTCCAAATAAAAATTTTACAAAACCAGGTGGATTGAGTTTTCTTCCCAATTGGATGTTTGCTTATGATTTTCCTCATAATGTCAATGATGAGGGGGTTCGGATAGCGAATTGTGTCAGTGACAAGTATTGTAATCATCTTCCGGCGCCTGTTTTTCCGACCTCGCTTTACGAAACAATAGTGTGCTTACTTCTATTCTCAATTCTTTGGGCACTTCGGAAAAAATTAAAAGTACCCGGAACATTATTTGCTGTTTACCTGATGTTGAATGGAATAGAGAGGTTTTTTATAGAAAAGATCCGTGTGAATAACCGCATGAATTTATTCGGGTTTCATCCAACCCAGGCTGAGGTTATTTCAACGCTTCTTTTTTTCACCGGGCTCATTCTTTATATTGTGCTCAAACGTAAACCATTAATTCAAAAAGGGTAGTTTTCAACAGGTCTTTTGTAAAAAGAGTACAAAGATTATTTCATTCTCTTATAATGACAAAAGGCCCAACCATAGGGCATTTCAGCAATTCTGTCTATAAGACAAATGTTTGCATAAAATTTGTTATGATAAATTATCCCCAATCGTTATGAGATTCGGAGTTTGCAGCGTATTTTTGCAGATAGTCACGGACGGTAAATATTTCATTAACTATCCATTTGCAACTTTCTGCAAACAACGACTGTCATTTATTAGTTGTTCTTTAAACACACTTGATTAATTATGAGGCAGCTCAAAATTGCCACCCAAATTACAAACAGGGATTCTCAGGCTGTAGAAAAGTACTTGCAGGAAATTTCAAAGATTTCAATGATCACTCCTGAAGAAGAAACCACCTTAGCTCAACGCATTAAAATGGGCGATCAAAGGGCTTTGGACAAACTTGTACAGGCAAATTTACGTTTTGTGGTATCTGTGGCTAAGCAGTACCAGCACCAGGGTCTTTCACTTAGCGATTTGATCAACGAGGGAAACCTCGGTTTGATAAAAGCAGCCCAGCGTTTCGACGAAACCAAAGGGTTTAAATTCATTTCATACGCTGTATGGTGGATTCGCCAGTCCATTTTACAAGCGTTGGCAGAGCAGGGCAGATTAGTCCGCCTGCCTCAAAATAAAATTGGCACCTACAACAAGGCTAATAAGGCATATATGGCTTTTGAGCAGGAACACGAGCGTGAGCCTTCAACTGAAGAATTAGCTGAGTTATTGGAGATGAGTGAAACAGAGATCAATAATATCTTTCAAAGCAACACGCGTCATACTTCATTGGATGCCCCGGTTCACGAAGCAGAAGATGTAGCAATGGGTGATTTGCTGGAAGGTAGTGATGATACCGATGATGATGTAATGAAGGATTCATTACGAAATGAAATTCGCCGTGTATTGAAATCACTTTCTCCGAGGGAAGCTGAAATTGTAAATGCGTACTTTGGACTTGATGGTGAAAACGGAGTAACGATCGAACAGATCGGTCAGAAGTATGATCTTACAAAGGAACGTATCCGGCAGATCAAAGAAAGAGCCATTAAGCGTTTACAAAAGGCTCGTTATAGTAACGCGTTAAAAGCATATCTGGGTTAATGACATAAGATCCCGATTGATCGGGGTTATAAGATAGCATATTGCGGGTTTATCAAAAACAGCTCTGGACATACTGATCAGAGCTGTTTTCTTTTATAACTTTTACCATTAATAATTTCACCGGTATTCCCCGAACACTCCTCTTAATTCATCTGCTATTTCACCCAGCGTACATTTATTTTCTACAGCATGGATCACTGCAGGCATGAGGTTTTCACCACTTGCTGCTTTATCATTAAGAATTTGCAAACACTGATCTACTTTAGCAACATCACGACTATTTTTTAGTTGCTGGAGCTTTTGTATTTGGATTTGCCTGATCGAATCATCCACCCTGAAAACCGGAATAGAATGCTCGTCTTCAGCATGGAATTTATTCACGCCCACAATAATTTTTTCATTGCTTTCAATCTGTCGTTGATACTCATACGCACTTCTTGCAATTTCATTCTGAATAAAACCCTGTTCAATAGCCGGTATACTACCACCCATCACGTCAATTTTTTCAATAAGCTGCCAGGCTTTTTCTTCCACTTCATTTGTAAGTGTTTCTACAAAATAAGAACCTGCAAGGGGGTCTGCTGTATCTGTTACCCCAGTTTCGTAAGCGGCTATTTGTTGAGTACGTAAAGCAATCCTTGCTGCTTCTTCCGTGGGCAGGCTCATTGCTTCATCATAACCATTTGTATGCAGAGACTGTGTTCCCCCAAGAACGGCGGCCAGGGTTTGGATTGTAACTCTTGAAATGTTATTGAGTGGCTGCTGTGCAGTTAATGTACTTCCGCCGGTTTGAGCATGAAAGCGAAGCATCATTGCCCGCGGATCAGTAGCCCCTAAATCTCTCATCATTTTTGCCCACATTCTTCTTGCAGCCCGGAATTTCGCAACCTCCTCAAACAAATTATTGTGTGAATTGAAAAAGAAGGAAAGACGTTTACCAAATACATTTATATCCAGACCTTTTTCCAATGCAGCCTTTACATAAGCTTTTCCGTTGCTCAATGTAAATGCAATCTCCTGCACTGCAGTACTTCCGGCTTCCCGGATATGGTACCCCGAAATAGATATAGTATTCCAGGCCGGGAGTTCCAGGCTGCACCATTCAAAAATATCAGTAATGATGCGCATGGATGGTTTTGGCGGATAGATATAGGTACCTCTTGCAGCATATTCTTTTAAAATATCATTTTGGACGGTACCCGAAATTTTTTTCAGGTCGGCATTCTGTTGCCTGGCAACGGCGACATACAATGAAAGAAGAATAAAGGCCGTTGCATTTATTGTCATCGAAGTTGTTACCTCTTCTAATTTTATACCATTAAAAAGCGCCTGCATGTCTTCAATGCTGTCAATAGCAACCCCCACTTTTCCAACTTCTCCTTCAGCTAAAGGATGATCACTGTCGTAACCAATCTGTGTTGGCAGATCAAAAGCAATACTCAACCCATTTACGCCCTGGGATAATAAATAATGGTATCGTTTATTACTTTCTTCAGCTGTGGAGAAGCCCGCATATTGCCGCATGGTCCACAATCTGCCGCGGTACATATCAGGTTGTATACCCCGTGTAAAGGGAAATGTACCTGGTCTCTCGTTGCTCGTTGCTGGTTTATCTGCTTCAGAATAAACTTTTTTTATTTCAATTCCCGAATCTGTATATCTCTTCTTCTCTTCGGACATAAATTAATTTTAATATTCCATGATGACCAGGCCCGGGAAACCAGTAACAAGATTATTTCATCAGCTTCCTCGCCTCATAATTCAATGCTTCAAGTACAATGGCCTGCAGTTGCCCTTTTTGTTGTTTCATCATTACATCTAGCAAAATTTTATTGAGGTCAAGCCCAGTTGCTTCAGGGGGGAGGGCAGAAGCTACCTGGTTTATGATCAGCATACTTTGTTCTTTTAAATTTTTTACCGCTTCCCATGCTACGGGACTCACATAGATCTGCTGCGTCATATTGTATTCATATTCCTGTTTTATATTTTCCAGTAAAAGCAATTGCATTTCCCTGGCATTTAATCCCGGTTGATTTGCCCGGCTGATCAAATTAGGCAATGCTATTCGTTCCGTCAGCATTACCAATCGTTCATAGGCCTGCAATTGTAATGGTCTTGAATTAAATCCATCATTTGTTTCTGGGGAAGCTGTTTTTTGTTTACGATTCAAAATAAAGAAGATCGAAACAGAAATAATGAATGCAATGATCGAAATAACAAGACTGATAGTTGCTGTATCCATGTAGGTTTATTTGAAGTCAAAAATAAGCTATAGGC
The DNA here is from genome assembly GCA_044448365.1 of Chitinophagales bacterium. Classification (GTDB taxonomy): domain Bacteria; phylum Bacteroidota; class Bacteroidia; order Chitinophagales; family Chitinophagaceae; genus VBAU01. The sequence goes on along the minus strand of JBIOGV010000021.1, from coordinate 20,215 downwards.
CTGAAGTTCGATATGATGTTCCTTTTAGTTACACACACATTCACGGGCCCTTTAATACGATTTACAAAATGAAATCATCAAAAAAAATGATTTTAAAAACCCTTTGGCGGTTCGAAGGGTTCTGTTAGTTAATCAGCGGTCTACTTAGCTGGTGCGGGTTTTGAAGAAGGTCTGGCCGAAGGCTTTGGTTTGACCTCAACAATTGTATCTGCCTTTCCCAATGGTCTTTTTCTTGCGAGGTCAACCAGGATTGGTGCAGCTACAAATACGGATGAGTAAGTGCCTGTAATGACACCGACGAGCATAGCAAAAGCAAATCCTCTTGTTACTTCGCCGCCAACAAGGAACAGTATTAATATTGTAAGAAATACTGTGAGTGAAGTCATAATGGTACGACTCAGTGTATGATTAATGGCACTGTTGATAATTTGTTCTTTGGTCGCCCCTGTCATTTCCCTTGCATACTCGCGAATACGGTCAAATACGATCACAGTATCGTTCATGGAAAAACCAATTACGGTTAGTACTGCAGCAATAAAATGCTGATCTATTTCCAATGGGAAAGGAACAATACTCCTGGCGAAAGAAAAAACGGCAAGCGTTACCAGCACATCATGTAACAGAGCTACGATGGTTCCGAGTGAATACCTCCAGTCGCGGAAACGAATAAAAATGTACAGCGAGATAATTAACAAAGCAAAAATGGTTGCCCTCTTCGCGCCCTCTTTCAGATCATCAGAAATTGTAGGCAATACTTTTTTAGAACCTATTTTATAGTTTGTATCAAAGCTTTTGTAAGTGAGACCGGATGGTAAAAATGGTTTTAATCCGTCAAAAAGTTTCAATTCAACCAGTGAGTCTGCGTCGCCTCTCGTATTATCGATCAGGTAAGATGTTGTGATATCCAGAGTACGGGTATCACCGACTGTTTTAATAGTAGGGGATTCGCCGAAAGTAGTTTTGAGATCATCCCTGAGTTTCTCAACAGGGGCTTTTTCTGCAAACCGAATTTGAAAACTGCGCCCGCCTTTGAACTCAACACCTTCATCAAAGCCATGGAAAAAAGAACTGACCCCAAGAACCAATACAATTACAGAGATTCCATAGGCGATTTTTCTGTACTCAATGAATTTAATATTGGCATGTTGAAAAATTTTACGACTGATGCCTGTGAAATACTCCATGTGGCGTTTTTTACTCGTAAACCAATCAGTGACCCAGCGGCTTACTAATATTCCGCAGAACAAAGAAAGAATGATACCGAGAATTTGTGTCGTTGCAAAACCTTTCACTGGCCCCAAACCAAACGAAAAGAGAATAATTGCAGTTAATAAAACCGTAACGTGGGCATCCAATACAGGAGGTAACGATCGACGGTATCCTTCATTGACCGCAGGTATGTATCCTTTGCCCTTTGTTAATTCTTCTTTTATGCGTTCATAAATAATTACGTTAGTATCAACGGCCATACCAATTGTAAGAACCAAACCTGCAATACCCGGAGCAGTAAGGGTTGCATGTAATGCAGTCAATACACCAACAGTAAAAAGTAGATTTAAGATCAATGCAATATTAGCTATCCATCCACTAGTATTGTAATAAACGAGCATCAATAAGAAGATCACGATAAATGAAATAGCAAATGCTTTTAAACCACCATTGATAGCATCCTTGCCCAGGGTTGCACCTACTACATATTCCTGGACGATCTTAGCAGGAGCGGGTAATTTCCCAATCTCTAAAAGATTTGCGAGATCCTGGGCTTCTTCCACTTTAAAATTACCAGAGATGCTCGATCTTCCTCCTTCAATCATTTCATTTACTCTGGGCGCTGAATAAATAAAGTTGTCTACAGCTATAGCAATGGATTTGTTATCATTTTGATCGGACGGATTTCCGGCGGCTTCCTTAGTCATTTCGGCCCAAATTCTTGCGCCGCGGGTATTCATCGTCATGCTTACTTCTACTTCATTATTCTGATAGTCCTGTCTGGCGTTTGTGATTACATCGCCTTCTAATTTTGGTTTTTCCTTTCCATTGGTCTTAATCGCATAAATGGGTAACTGTCCTGCCTTTTTTTCTGCATCATTTTCGGGCTTACCATACATCCATACCAAATCAGATGGAAGCTGGCTGCGTACTGCACTCGATTCCAAAAAGCTTCTTACAATGGCTGAATCATTGGATGATTTCAGAAAACCAATTGGCCCAACGGTAGATGGTTGCCCGCCCTTGTATACATTTGGAATGATCCAGTCAACAAGCTGGCTCTTTGTGGTTTTTGTAGTGATCGCTGATGTTTTATTGGTGTCGGTCTTTGCTGTAGCTAACGGATTCTTTTTTGTTGTATCATTTTTATTTTTTGAAGTCGTATCAGTTTTAGCTGTCGTATCTGAGAGGCTTTTACCTTCCATCATCGCAGTAAATGCCTTTGCAGCATTTTGATAACTTCCGTTTTTTGCAAGATCTGCAAGACTATAAACTTCCCAAAATTGAAGATTCGCTGTCGATTGTAAATAATTTCTTACCCTATCCTGATCCTTTACACCTGGAAGCTCCACATTAATAATGCCGCGGTCCGGATCCGGATTTACGCTTGGTTGAGCTACACCAAATTGGTCAATACGGGTAGTTAAGATTTTGTACGTGCGATCAAATGCATCTCTTGCCTCTTTCCTGATTGCAGAGATTACCTGGTCATTGCTATCTGAAACTTTTATTTGGTCTTGTCCTGCTATTGCAAATATTGATGCCAGGCGTCCATTGGGACTTAATTTTTGATATTCTTCATAGAAAAGAGTAACAAAATCTGCGCTGCTGTTTGCTTTTCTTTTGTTCGCATTGTCGAGAGCCTTTAAAAAGGTTGGATCCGTGGAATTGTTTGACATGGATTTCAGCAAACCCGTCATTTCCACTTCAAGAGTCACATTCATTCCTCCCTGCAAGTCGAGCCCCAGATTCAATTCACTTTCTTTTGCTTTCTGATAGCTAACTGCCCCATTGAAGTCATAAGTTATGGTCTCATCTTTTGTACTATCTTCCAAACGTTTAAGCCTGGTATCATAAACTGATTTGATGGAATCAGGGTAGTCGTCGGGGGTTTTAATTTTTTTTGCCTGTGGATACAATGTTTGTACATATCTTTTTGCGCGGGCCTGCAATTTATTTTCATGGCTTCTCACAAACCAGGTAAATGAAAGCATGTAAACCGAGATGAGGATCAAAACAATTGTAAAGAAGCGAACCAAACCTTTCAGTTGCATACGAATTTCAGTTTATGTTTTGCTATCCGCGTACTCTATCATTTGCGGATGAAGCATTTATGGTTTTTTTAAAGAGGTGCAAAGATATGTTTTCAGGAGTAAGTTTCCTAAAGATTTAACTGCTAAAAAAGTTCAAAACTTCTGTTCACGTTGTCGTAAAAAGGATAGTAAATAATTAAACCCATTATTTGTCAATCACGCCTGTTTGGAAGAAAATTTTCAATGTTACTGTGAGTAACTCTCATCAAACAAATGTCAAATTGCTCATGGCTTTCCTTTACATTTGCGTCCGAAATTTTTGATTCATGCAGTTATCTCCGCGTTTAAAACGCTTCAGCGAACCTGAAACCCTGAAAATGGCCAAGTTGGGTCGTGAGTTGAGGGCCAAAGGAATTGATGTGATAGATCTGAGTTTGGGTGAACCTGATTTCAATACCCCCAATCACATAAAAGAGTCAGCTAAAAAAGCAATTGACGATAACTGGAGCCATTATCCTCCTGTCGCGGGTTATCCTGATCTCCGGGAAGCGATCTGTATAAAACTAAAGAGAGATAATAACCTGGATTATAAAACTGAAAACATTGTCGTATCTACAGGTGCCAAACAAAGTCTTGCCAATGCCGTGCTTGCAATCATTGATTCGGGAGACGAAGTTATTATCCCAACTCCCTATTGGGTTACTTATTCCGAGATTGTAAGATTGGGTGAAGCTACTCCGAAACTGGTCAAGACTTCTGTTCAAAATGGTTATAAAATAACTCCGGAAGAACTTGAAGAAAATATAACGGGTAACACAAAACTGTTTATTTTTTCTTCTCCATGTAATCCCACCGGGACTGTTTATTCAAAACAGGAATTAAAAGCCCTGGCCGATGTTTTTGAAAAACATCCGCATATTTTTATTATCTCCGATGAAATATATGAGTATATAAATTTTGTCGGGGAACATGAAAGCATTGCCCAGTTCGAAAATATAAAAGACCGGGTGATCATCATCAATGGATTGAGCAAGGGATATGCGATGACAGGTTATCGCCTGGGTTATATTGCAGCGCATGTGAATATTGCAAAAGCCTGTGAAAAATTGCAGGGGCAATTTACAAGTGGAGCGAATGCAGTTACGCAACGTGCCGCAATCACTGCCTTACTTTCTGACCTGAGACCTACTCAGGAGATGGTTGAGCAGTTTGAAAATCGTCGCCAGCGGGTCATGGATCTCGTGAATGAAATACCCGGCGTAAAATGTGCCAAACCTGAAGGTGCTTTTTATATTTTCCCTGAAATAAGATCTTATTTCGGTAAGAAAGACGGAGAAACGACCATTCACAACTCTTCTGATCTTAGCATGTACCTGCTTAATAAAGCTCATGTATCCACTGTAGCAGGTAATGCTTTTGGCGATGATGATTGTATACGCATTTCCTTTGCGAACAGTATGGACAAAATTGACGAGGGATTTAAAAGAATTAAGTCGGCTCTTGCTAATTTGTCGTAACTGGTTGACTATTTTATTATGTGGAATGCCATTGCCAGAATTATTGCTCAATTTTCCGGGCGAGGTTTAAAATTTCCTCGTGAAGCTTAATTACCTGTGGGATCAGTAATTGCTGTTCATCGTTTTGGATAACAAAATCGCAAAGTTTCATTTTTATTGTTTCATCGAGCTGGCTATTCATTCGTTTTATCACCTCATCATGATTCACATTATTTCTTTCCATTGTTCTTTTTATCCTCAATGGAACAGGCGCATATACGCCGATAACATAGTCCAATTTTTCCGCTGCGCCTGATTCAAAGATCAATGCGGCTTCCTTAATTGCATAAGGAGCCTGTTGTGCATTCATCCAATTGGTCGCGTCACGAATAGCTGCCGGATGGACAAGGGCATTGAGGATTTCCAGCTGGAAAGGGTCATTAAAAACTTTTGCTGCAAGATAGTTTCTGTCCAGTTCATTATTTTTATAAGAAGCTTCACCAAATTGTTTTCGAATGGCGGCTTTTAATTCTTCATCTGTGTTCATGATGCTTTTAGCAGCATCATCCGCATAATAAACAGGCACACCAAGCAATTCAAAAATTTTTGCTACCGTTGTTTTACCGCTTCCAATACCGCCTGTAAGTCCTATTTTTATCATGTGTCAAAATGAAATTTCAATATACAAGTTCCAAATTCCAAATAAATGTAAAAATAAAAATCTCAAGCCTGCTTTGAATTCAGCTTGAGATTTATTTGAGATTTGTGATTTGTTTTTTGCTATTTTTTTACGGTAGCTGTTCCCGCTTTATTTAATTGATTACTCCATTCCATGCTGATGGCGGATTTTTCAATTTTAATATAACTCCCGGGACTTACTTCAAGATTTACGGTTCCATCTTCATTTACTTTATTAATGGTACCATGGATGCCGGCAATCGTAACGATCTTATCGCCTTTTTGCAGGCCCTCCACAAAGGTTTTTTGATTCTTGGCTTTTTTTGCCTGCGGCCGGATAAAAAAAAGCCAGAAAACTAAAATCATCAATGGTAAAAAAATTAATGGCCCGAGACCTCCGCCACTGCTGGCTTGTAGTAAATAAATGTTCATTCTTTTTGTTTTGATTATGATTAACTTTTTTCTACAACTATATGAAATTTTAATTCCTTATGAATACTTCCTTTTGTATTTGCAGTTATGTAAATAGACTTGTTATTTACTCCTGTATGCCCCTGGGTGTTAAACTTTGCTTTAATAGTTCCAATTTGTCCGGGCATATACGGCTCTTTTGGTTTTTCAACAATTGTACATCCACAACCTGCCGTAACGTCTTCGATAATAAGATTTTTATCCCCGGTATTTTTAAATTTATATGCAATCTCCACTTCGGGTCCTTCTTTCACTGTCCCGAGATCCTGGTCAGTAGTATCGATCCATTGCAGAGTGGTAAAATTGGCGGAGTCTTTTACAGGGTCCATGGGTTGTTCGCCGGCTGTTTTCGAGGTTCGTTCCTGGCATGCAAAAAGTCCGGAGGCAACTGCAAAAACCATCAATAATTTTTTCATGTTCCTGGTAATTTTTGAGAGAGGCAAAGGTAATAGAAAGCAGCGAGCTTTGAGCTACGGGCTTTGAGCAGGGCATAAACGTTATATTTTTTTAAAATCAACTTTATGCATTTTCCCTTCCTGGACCAATTCTTTATGAATGTTGTCAAGAATCCCGTTTACAAACTGGCCGCTCTGTGGTGTGCTGTATTCTTTGGCCAGGTCAATATATTCATTAATGGTAACCTTTGGCGGAATGGTTTCAAAATAAAGAAATTCGGCTACTCCCATTTTCATTAATATCATATCCAGCAAAGCTATTCGTTCCGGATCCCAGTTTTTGAGTTTGGGAATAACAAGGCTTTCGAGATGACCGGATTTTTCGGAAACCGTTTGTAAAAGCGTCCTGGCAAAATCCCATTTTTCCTGGCTGATCATTTCTTTAAAATTATAACCACCTGGTTTTTGCAAATAGTTTACCAGCAATTGTATTACCATTTCGCCATCATCATCCCAGTTGCTGAAATTTTCTTCGATATGCGACAAGAAAATCTCCTTGCCTAATAAGAGTTTTTCAAGAATGAACTCAAGAATCTCTCGTTCTTCTTTCTTCTCCCTGTTTGCGTGCGATATATAGGTTTTGTGTTCTTTTGAATCAGCCAGTTCGTGATAGATTTTTTTGACCAGTTCTTTATCAAGCAATGATTCAGGCTTATCCTTATTTACAAATTCTTTAAATGAGGGATCAGCATTGATCTTTGATAGGACCTCATTGCCTGCAAGTTTCGTGTTTACGTGAAGGTCCTCGTAGCTTGGCAAATGTTTGCTGGCCCGTGTGTGTGCATCTAATTTGGCAAAATGGGCTACTTCTGATAAAAAATAGATGAGATAAATAAATAATTGTCTTGTTTGGTCAAAATGCTTTTGTAATATCTGAACGGCGTCACCGGGTTTTATTTCGTTTTCCAATGTGGTGATAGTATATAGGGTTTGCATCACTTTCACCCGGATATTTCTTCTGTTGATCATGTTCGCAAAGAACTTTTAAGCGGCGAATATACTGAATAGTGAAAAGTCAACTATCAATAACTGATATTAAATTTTAATGAGCAATTCATTTAATTTTTCTTGAATTTTTTAAAATCAATATCCATTAATTCAAAATCAGCACGGCTCCAGTAAAAATGCCACCATTCAGTTTCCAATGCAATGAAACCATATTTTTCCATGACTGTTTTTAAAAGCAACCTGTTTTGCAGGGTTTCTTCTGGCAGATTTTTGAAATCCTGGTGAGCGGTATCTGAAAAATTATCGAAACCGGTACCCATGTTTAATTCTGCCCCGGTTCTTTTTTCGATAATAGTCAGGTCTACCGCAATTCCCCGGTTGTGGCCGCTCCCTTTTTTGGGATCGGCAACATAGCGATCATCTTTTATCGGTTCCCACATTTTTACAGTAGCGCTATAAGGTCTGTACGCATCCCAGATTTTTAAACACAAACCCTTTGCATTTAATTCTTGTTGAACCTTTGAAAGAGCCTCTGCCACTGGTAAACGTAAAAAAGTCACGTCGCCATTTTTATATAATTGCTCGTGCATAAAATTATTCAGGGTAGCGTAACGAAGATCATATCGAATACCCGGAACTATTTTTTTCAATTCGACCATTATTTTCAGGCTGTCTGCTTTAACCGTTTGTTTATATTCAGAAATTTTTTTAATAACCTTTATATTTTCCTGTGACCTTAAGGGAGATAATGGCGTTGTCAAAAAAATGAATGAAGCGATTATCTGAATATTAAAACGATTTGTTATTTTGTTGGCCATACTATATAGTTACGCGGATGAAATTAAACACAAAAGACCATAGACTAATTGTTTATCTCAGGAACCTGCCGGGAAAAATTATTTTGATCTGCCCGGTAATTTTATTTTTCAGTTTTTATTCCTGCAATAACAGGGGCAAGGCCCCACAGCATGCGTTGGTGAGTACTCCCGAACAGATGAATGAGAAAGTACCTGAAATAATAAAAAATATCATTGACCAAATAGCAGACAATGCCGGTAAGATTGATTCAATTTCCGTTTTGCAGCCCGGAGTTCTTCAATATTTGTATGATAAAGACAATGACAAGGCAAAATGGAGCAGGGATACTGGTTGGACCCCAACAGGAAAAGCATTGCTGAGATTCATCGGAGAAGCCCGGTTATACGGTTTGTTTCCCGAAGATTACCATTATAAGAATATTTCGCTTATAGACGAAAAAATTTCAAATACCGGGGAAGCAAAAAAGGATGCGGTTTTGTGGTCAAAGGCAGATGTTTTGCTTAGCGACGCATTGCTGCAGATCATAAAAGATGTAAAACTGGGACGATTGCAGAGGGACAGTATTACTCTTCGCACTGATTCATCTCTTTCTAAAGAGTTTTATGAGCAGCAGTTCAAAAAAATAATTCAGTCGATGACAGTATCCAGGGTTATTGACTCGCTGGAGCCGGCTGCTGAGGGATATCATGAATTAAAAGCAGGGATAAAAAGTTTTTTGGACAGTGCTCATTTTAAAGATTACACCTACATTCCTTATCCTGTCTATGATTCGGTCAATTTCAAACAAACACTGCAAAAGCGATTATTTGAAGAAGGATTGATCGATTCGGTGAGCGCTTCATTTGACCCACGGAAAGTTTCAAAAGCCATTAAGAAATACCAGGAAGAAAAGAAATTGACAGTAGACGGAAAAGCCGGTGGAGAAACGATACGCTCCTTAAATCTTTCAGACAAGGATAAGTTCATACGTATTGCATTGAGTTTGGATAAATATAAAATGCTGCCGGACAAAATGCCGGCTAAATATGTATGGGTAAACCTGGCCGGCTATTATATGCAACTGAGAGAAAATGATACAGTAAAAATTAGTTCAAAAGTTGTAATAGGCAAACCATTGACACGTACGCCTGAATTAACCAGTGCTATTTCTGAAATGATCACGTACCCGCAATGGAGTGTACCGCAAAGCATCATTGTAAAGGAATTTTTACCGGCTTTGAAAAAAAGCCCGGGATATCTTGCCAAAAAAGGTTTCAGTTTACTGGATGGAAAAAATGAAGAAGTAGATCCGTATTTTGTAGACTGGTCAAAATATAAAACAGGCATCCCCTATAAAATCGTGCAGGGTAGCGGTGATGATAATGCATTAGGCATAATGAAATTTAATTTTCCGAATAAATATGCCGTGTATCTACATGATACAAACCAGCGATACCTTTTCGCACAGGCCGTAAGAGCATTAAGCCATGGTTGTGTGCGTGTGCAGGAATGGGAAAAGCTAAGCGATTATATTCTCAGAAATGACAGCACTTATATAAAATCACTCGGGAGTCATTCATTTACCAGGGCTGATTCCGTAATAAAATGGCTAAGAAAAAAAGAAAAGCATTCTATACCGGTAAGAAATAAAATTCCTGTGTTTATTCGTTATTTTACCTGTGAGGGCAGGGATGGAAAAATCATTTTTTACGATGATATTTATAATGAAGATCGCATGTTGGGAGAACGATATTTTGCAAAGAAATAATAGTACTGGGCATCACTAGTTTGCTGAATAGCAAACAGAACGTACAGGTGCATTGATTGGCAACCGGCAGTCGACGGAATTTTTAATCAGGGAAATTAGACGGCAAAAAATAGTATTCACAAATCTGACTAAATGAAAAGAGTTTTTATTTGCCTGATTATTTTCATTTCCCGGGGGCGCGAAATGATAGCCCAGGACAAACAAAAGGCAGAGATCATTTCAACAAAGAAACCCGGCATTTTATATGGCACTGCGAGTTTTTATGCCAATAAATTTGAAGGCAGGGAAACGGCGAATGGCGAAATTTTCAGCCAGAAAAAGATGACAGCAGCGTGTAATGTTTTGCCCCTGGGCACATGGATACGGGTAACCAATTTGCATAATGGCCTCTCGGTAGTCGTAAAAGTAAACGACCGGTTGCATTACAGAATGAAGAGAGTTGTGGACCTTTCAAAGGCTGCTGCAAGGGTGTTGCATTATCTTGATGGCTTAATAAGAGTAAAAGTAGAAGTACTGGGAAAGAAAAAACCATTTTGATAAAGTGCATAATAAAGCAATAAATTTTTTCAGGATATTGAACTTAGCTGTTATTTTTGTTCACGCTTAAACCAAACTATCTGTTTATGAAGAAATTAATGGCTTTTGTGTTAGTTCTTTGTTGTTTGACTATTACAAGCCTCAGCCAAACCATTCATGTTACCAGGCAGCCTTCATTAGGTATCAACTTTACTTTTACTGATTTTACAACAGCTAATCTTATCCGGACACAGTCTTTGACATCAGTTATCGGGGATAAAAAATGGGCTAAGTTCAAAGAAATGTCTCCGGGTATCAGCATTAATTATGCGCAGGGATTGAATCCATGGGTTGATTTTGTGGCTACATTAAATACTACTTTTTTGGAGTATCCATTTCGCAACAGACCTGCTTCAACAGATAATAATCTTTTACTGGAAGGAGATGCTTCTGCCAATTTCAAACTGGTACCAGAAGACTATTGGGTTATTCCTTATGCATCTGCTGGGATTGGGGCCTCCATGTATAAATCTTATTACGGTGCCTTTATACCGTTGGGAATTGGCCTGAGAATAGACCTGTTTAGTGAAGCGGGCATTAATATCAGTTCACAATACCGGATTCCGGTTAATTACGAAACTTCCAACTATCATTTTTATCATAGCATCGGGGTATACGGAATCATTGGAAAGAAAAAAGAAGAAGTAAAACCGCTTCCGCCGGTGCCTGTGGTTGTGCCGCCAAAGGACAGTGATGGAGATGGGATTACTGACGATAAAGATAAATGTCCGACAGTGGCGGGTGTGGCCAAGTACGATGGTTGTCCCGTGCCTGATACAGATAAGGATGGTATTGATGATGATCATGATAAATGTCCGACAGTTCCAGGGGTGGCTCGTTACCAGGGCTGTCCCATTCCGGATACTGACAAGGATGGAATTAACGATGAAGAAGATAAATGCCCGACGGTACCCGGTGTTGCCCGCTACCAGGGCTGTCCTGTTCCTGACACAGACGGAGATGGTATCAATGATGAAGAAGACAAATGCCCAACTATAGCCGGTGTGCCTGAAAACCATGGCTGCCCTGCAATAAAAGAGGAAATAAAAAAGAAGGTAGATTATGCTGCACAGAATATTTTATTTGCTACAGGCAGTTATAAACTGCTGACAGGTTCAGACAAGGGATTAAATGAAGTGGTAAAGATCCTCCAGGGTGATGGCAACTTAAAACTTTCTATCGATGGACATACAGACAATACAGGTACAGCCGAGAAAAATCAAACCCTTAGCGAGAACAGGGCCAATGCAGTTAAAAATTATTTAGTGAAAAAAGGTATTGATGCGGGCAGATTAACTGCAATAGGGCATGGACAGGATATGCCTGTTGCCGACAATAAAACTGCAGCAGGTCGTAAGAAAAACAGGAGGGTGGAAATGAAATTAGGATACTGACCACTATCTATAAATAAAGAGGCGCCCCATAAACAGGGCGCTTTTTTATTTATTACAATCGATTTTTTTACCGCTGCAGAAATTCTATTTGTACTTAACTCTTTCTGTTCCCTGATCATCGTCAAAATATAATCAGCTCAAGAATTTTTTCAAGATTAAATTGATCGGCTTTATCGAAATAGTTTAATTGATCGCTGTCAACATCAAGAACGGCGACGACTTTATTGCCACGAATAACAGGCACAACAATTTCTGACTTTGATAAACTGCTGCAGGCAATATGACCCGGAAATTTTTCAACATCCGGGACTATGATCGTTTTTGCCTGTTCCCAACTTGTACCGCAAACTCCTTTGCCCTTGCGTATTCTTGTACATGCAACGGGCCCCTGGAAGGGTGCGAGCACCAATTCATTGTCTTTTACTAAATAAAAACCTACCCACAACCAGCCAAACTGCTCTTTCAATGCTGCAACTACATTAGCAAGATTCGCTACCAGGTCAGGTTCACCTTCAAGCAATCCTTTAATTTGTGGAAGTAAAGACTCATACCGTTCAGTTCTTGAGCCCGTGATAATATTCAGGTCTTCTGCCATAGAATAGAAATAATTTTATACTTCAATGCGATAGAAGAATAAATCTATCATCCTTTCTTTTTTTTAGTCGAAGACGTTTTCTTCGAGCGTTTAACAGGAGAAATTGATTTTACAATTGTTTTACCTTCCATGATTTGTTTCGGATCTTTTACTTTTGCCAGCGAATTGGCATAAGCTTCCTTCACCAGCTTTTTAATATATGCCTTAGGAAAGCCAGTTTTGCTTTTTACAAGCATGTACCGGTATTGATTGCCTTGTCCCAATAATTTTTTTTCGGGATCAGCAATTTCACTGCCCCAATAGAAACCAAAGTGAACATTTTTACTGGTACGGCCAACCGCAATGGAGCAAAATGTGTGTCCTACTCTGTCTGTTGGTGACCATCCAAATGCAAGCGCATTGTAATTATCATAAATGAGCTCATTTGTTTTTGGATAGAGATCCCAGACAAATTTTCTTAACCAAAGAACTAATTCAGTTATATCACCACCAAAGGGTTTCAGGAATTTGAGAAGATCCTTTGTCTGTTCTTTGCTCATTTTAATAAATGTTTTATTGGTTAAAATGAACGCTCATTAATCTTCTTTACTCCAATCCTGTAATTTTTTTGGGGCTTCACTTCCATCTTCAGAATAAATTTTTACACGGGCATTTTCCCTGATCCCGACATAAAGAACATTTTTTGATAGATCGGCCATGATCACTGCTCCCGGATCACCGCCGCTATGAGTTTGCATCGCCCACGCATAAAAAAGATTGTTGTTGATCTCGATTGGCGTTTCAACATTCCAAATGCTTTTAAGAAATTTATATTTTGCACCCAGCATTTTGGTTAAGCGTCTTTTTAAAATTGGATTGTCAAGCAATTTTACGTCGTAAGGATATTGCCCGTTCAAATCAGCTAAAAACCCAAGTTCATTGGGAACGTTAGTTTTGATTGGTTCATGTATTACAGTATCAGTTTTAATGGTATTTGATTGAACAGAATCCTTTACTTTTTTGCCTTCTTCAGTTTTTGTCTCAGTTGTTTTGTCATTTGATTTGCCCGGTGCGTTGCATGCAATGAGCAAAAAAATGATTATCGGGATAAAAGAAGTTTGGTTGAAATGACTATGGGCCATATTTTTCCGATTAATGTTTGTCGATCTGTTTCATTGTAAACATGGATACATTATTTAAGCCGGATTCATTCTTGCAAATGCCTTTTTCAATTCTTCCGGTCCCGCTTTGATCATCGCCTCACTAAATCCATAAGTAGCCTCTGTTTTGCCTTCTTTCAGTTGTTCAAAAGCAGATTCAATAAATTCAATCACGGGTGGAGAAGCGTCATGAATTCCTTTACCTCCAAGGTCTGTATTCAATGCAGGCGGAATCAATTCTATTACTTGTATATTTTTTGAGTGCAGCATATAACGCAGCGAAAGAGTAAATGAATGAAAGAAAGCTTTTGTTGCACAATAGACCGGAACTTTTGAAAGCGGTGTAAATGATAAACCCGAAGTAATATTTATGATGGTATTCAATGAATCCAGGTTGAGAAAAAGGGAGATGAGGTGAAGGGGAGTTTCAATGTTGATCGCTATTTCTTCCTTTGCTCTTTGAAAAAAATTGGTATCTGTTACCGACATCCATTGCTGAATACCCGCATTATTAACTAAAACATTCAAATCATCATGTTCTTTAGAGATCCAGTTAAACAACTCTTCCCGTTCACTGGCAACAGAAAGATCACAGGTTTTTGTGATAAGAGAAGGAAGTTTATGTTTCGCGTCCTGTAAAGCCGATTCACGCCTTCCACAAATGATCACCGTATTGTTTTCTTTTATAAATCTTTCAGCCAGTCCAAAACCAATTCCCGTCGCTCCACCGGTAATTAAAATTTTATTATTTGAGAGCTTCATGTTTTTCCTGATTTTTTTTCGAAATTAACTCATAAAAAACTGATTGGGATAAAAGAAGATAACCAGCGATAAAATGGCGGGCCGGAACAGATTTGCTTTAATATTTCTTGGACAATCTTTGAGGTTCTATGATCTTTTCGTGCAGGCTGAGCCAGGCATTGCTGGTAAACCAGTTTTGACATTAAACAGCAGTCATTTCTAGTGAGACCTATCAGCATTTATATTTATCCGGGAAATTTTGTAGTTACTTCCACCCTGTTATTTTCAGGATCAAGAGTTTCAAATTCATAATAACCATCACCTGTTTTCCTGGGGCCGCTTAAAATTTTATAACCCTCATTTTGCAATTGCTTTGCCTTTGCATTCACTTCTTCAATTGTCGAAACACCAAATGCCAGGTGGATGATACCTGTGTGTTGTTTCGTTATTGTGTCATTACGGTTATTAGGAATACCGGGACGACTCATTAGTTCGAGCCTTGCGCCGGATTCAAAAGACAAAAAATAACTTTCAAAATTGGTTTTGGGATTTTTGTATTTGTTATTTGCCAGTGCGTGAAAATGTCTCACATAATATTCCTTCAGGGCTTCAAGGTCATTTGCCCAGATTGCAACGTGTTCCAGGATCATAAATGAATTTTAATTTTGGATTTAATTTAAAATTTTATTTCTGTTTGGCAATCGTTCTCAAAGCCTGATGCGCAGCCACCTGCGGGCAATAAAGGCAACAATGGCAATAAGAAAAGCCTCTCCTGCAAATTGACCTATTCCATGATCGAGGCGGGGTTTAAATCGTGCTATTTCATCGTGGATGTATAACCGGGCAACGGTTGGTCTGCCAAGTAAACTGTATAAAGAGAAGGCAAAGACTCCGGCAAATAAAATGATGACAAAAATTCGCCATAACAACAAACCCGGGTTTGGTGCCAGCTTTACCGGTGTTTGATTCAGAGTATAAACTCGTTTTTTGAAAATAGAAATTATCCATTCCCAGTTTATTGCTATGTGAAGGCCCATTAAGAGTACCGTGAAATTTAAAGTCAGATTATGAACAGATCGCCAGGTACGATCATTGATTGTTCTTATGCCTGCAAATGGCAGGGTAACTTGTGAAATAGCAAGGCCTGATACTATTTCTGTGATTACAAGCAGAAATAAAACTGCGTTAATAAACAAGTTTAGCCGGCTTCTGCCGGTGCTTTTGTAAAAGAACTGTTTGAAGGATTTTCTTATCCATGGCCAGGCAATTAAGAGATGTACAATTAAAGGAATAAAAAAAATGATTCCTAATAATTCATGCATTGCCAAACCTGTCATTCGTGGTGAAAGGGCCAGAATAAATAGAAGGAGTAATAATGTATCTAAATAAATGATGAATCTTTTGCGTGAAGGGAAAAATGTATTGTCTGATCTGCTGTTCATCCTGGCCTGGTATTAATGGTCAATTTATTTATATTAATACAAACCTTACTTAATATTTGAATATACAAAAAACCCCCGCCATTGGCGGGGGTAAATAAATGCAAGCATTTATTTATGCTTTAGCACAGTGTGATTTATCGCAACAACCCTTTTCCTTACAATCGGGCGTGCAATGTGTACAATGAGTACACTGTTTGTGCCTTTTAACCTTATCAATTCGGGCAAATGAACCCACAGCTAATGTGGATAGCATTGCTACCATTAGTATTCTTTTCATACAAATTTTTTAATGATTAAAAATTATTTACACGTATGGTAAATAATTGTTTGGCGGTTTCCAGATATCAGAAGAAAAATAAGAAACATGTCCTGCATTCAGCAGTTGGTATTTCTTTTTGAGAAAATCTTTATATGCGGACAATGAATATTGCGACTGAAGAACAAAGATGCTGCAGACAGGACAAATGGAACAGGCAGAGGAGTTGTTACACTTGCCAGCAGGCTTTTCGCAATCGCCTTTTTTATGAGGGCAATTCATATTTCCCATCATTTTCATGCAACTCATTGTTTTGCATCTTGTATTTATCTGCATGGGAAAACTGACAGTTTCAGTTAAAAAAACCGTAAAAGGAATTAATAATATCAATGCTTTTACTCTCATCACTGATCTTAAAAATAATAAAAAGAATGAGAATTTTATAGGAATGGTACAGATGGTAACAAGAAGCATATCGGTCAGAGGCGATCGACACAAACACTATAATCCAAACCAACGGGCCTTTCGGCTCGATCCGAAATACTGCTTGTCAGCAACAAGATCAACAGAAGCTTCGGTATAAGTTCCAAAAGGCGCAGGGCCGGAGAAGAAGTCAACATTTACTTTTCCAACGCGGCCATCGCCAAATTCTACATAACATTCACCGTCTCCTTTATATGATGAGGGTTGTTCACCATGCTCAAATTCAGCGATGATAGATGCTGCAGCAACTTTTGCTGCACCTTCGGCAAATACACCGGCCTTTGGTGTTCCTACACTGTTTACGTCACCTATTGCATATACATTCGGGAAGTTCGTTTTCAGATTTTTTTTATTAACAGGGATCCATCCATTTACAGTCATTCCGCTTTTCTCAACTACTTCCGGAACACGATGTTTTGGAATACCTAAAAATAAATCGAATGGCATTTCAGTTCCATCATCAAGAATCGCAACATGATCTGACGGGTTAATGGCCTTTACAACGTGTTTTGGAATGAAATGAATATTTCTTTCAGTAAACGCCATTAGCAATGCTTTAGACGTATCGGGTGATGGAGGAATGGGCAAGCCAAAGGGCATAACAAGACTTATTTCACACTCATTCCGTATGCCGCGTTTTGTAAGGTAATCGTGCATCAACAATGCGGCTTCGCTAGGCGCCGGCGGACATTTGAATGGAGCGGAGCATACGCCGACAATTACCCTGCCTTTTGAAAAAGCCGGAAGCAGTTCCCGTAAACGCTCTGCACCTGCAAAAGAGTAGAATTCATTTCCACCTTCTGAAAGACCCGGTGTTGCAGTCATATCATAGTTTGCACCAAGGGCAATAACTAAAACATCTGCTTCGTATCTTCCGCTTTGCGTTGTAACACTCTTTGCGGTGGGATCTATACTTGTAATTATTTCCTGGTGAAATTGAACTCCGGGCTTTACGATGCTATTGTATGAAAGTTTTACAGCACCGGGTGATTTGAAACCAAACATCACATCAAACTTTGAATAACCGAAATAAAAATGGTCGTTCCGGTCGATCAAAGTAAGATCGAGACGATCACCCAGCTTTTCGGAAAGTATTGTGCTAAGTTCGAGACCGCCAAAACCAGCGCCAAGAACAATCACTCTTAGTTTCATTTTTTTATTTATTGTTAATTATACTTTCCTATATAACCGAAATAGGAGTATGGCTGAAAGATACAGGGTCTTCGATTGAAGACCCTGCATAACTGAAAATTCCTTAACGGTAGAAAATAATTAATGATTGGGTCGGGATGGGTTTCTTCATGCAGTCTCCTCAACCAAACCGGGCTGGTGTACAATACGGAGATAGGGTTTAGGCGCTCTCCAGCCTTCCGGATATTTTTCCTTTGCTTCCGCATCAGTTACCGATCCAACAATAATAACATCATCCCCGTGCTTCCAGTTGACTGGGGTAGCCACTTTATGAACCGCCGTTAACTGCATCGAATCCAAAACGCGCAGGATCTCATCAAAGTTTCGACCAGTTGTCATGGGGTAAGTGAGCATGAGTTTAATTTTTTTATCCGGTCCGATTATGAAAACGGTGCGTACCGTTTGATTTGTAGCAGCCGTTCTGCCTTCCGATGTACCCGGTTCTTCAGCGGGCAGCATATCATAGAGTTTTGCGATGGCAAGGTCACGATCACCGATCAGCGGATAGTTCACCGCATGTCCCTGCGTTTCTTTAATGTCTTCCGCCCATTTAGCGTGGTTTTCTACAGGGTCAACGCTCAACCCAATGATCTTGCAGTTTCGTTTGTCAAACTCGGGTTTGAGTTTTGCCATATACCCCAGTTCAGTCGTACATACCGGTGTAAAATTTTTGGGATGAGAAAAGAGAACTGCCCAACCGTTGCCAATCCAATCATGAAAGCTGATGGGGCCCTGGGTGGTTTCGGCTTTGAAATCTGGTGCGATTTCGTTTAATCGTATTGACATAGTTTTATGTTTTTTAAATTTAAAGGATTTGAAAGTTAATTAAATTTTGGTTACAAAAACCGCTTGCTCATTTTTATAATAGAACCGTTTCGGGTTGATAAACTTCATAAAGTCGGGGAACGACAGTTTCTCTTGAAATCCTGTTAAGAGCGGGAAGCAACTGGGGCCCAATAAAAGGCGCTGCATGATCGGCATTTTCTTTTGAATCCCAGAAGACCAGCAAGGCATACCGGTCATCGCTTTCATCCATGGTGAAGAGGCAATCTTTACAACCTTTTTGTGACCTGATCACAGGGATCAGCTTATCCATGATTGCAATTGCATCGGCTTTTTTATTGCCGTTTGTCTGGAAGTCGAGTATTCTGATAAACATAACGATGGTTTTAGTTTTAATAACAAAAATGAAAAGCTATTAGTTTTGATTAGGTAAGAATTTTGAGAATTTGATCAGGATCTCTGCCCTATTTTTCATACAACAAATATGCAACAATTCAGAGGGCATTTCCAGTAACAAATGTTACAGTTCTTGGTAACAATAGTTACAAATCCCTAAGAAGTTTGATCTGGTTACGGTAAAGAAGGAGCTTTTTGTCGATCTCCAGTTTTTTCAGAAGCCTGGAAATCACAACCCGGTTGGTTCCCAGCTCATCCGCAATTTGCTGGTGGCTTAAATTAATAAGTGAAGATCCTGTGATGCCTGATTTTTCTTTTAGATAATTGACAAGACGGTCATCTAATTTTTTGAAAGCCACTTCGTCGATTGATTTGATAATTTCTGTAAAGCGACTAAGGATAGTGGTCATCACAAATCTTTTCCAGCTTGAATATTTTGTCATCCATGTATCCATTACCTGTACAGGAACACATAGCAATACACTATCGTCTTCACAAGACCCCTTTATTACGCTGAAATGCGCCATCATGCAACAAGTAAAGGTCATGGCACAGCTTTCACCTTCGCGAACATAATATAGCAGCAATTCCTGGCCTTCATCATTCACCCGGCTTACTTTAAAAGTTCCGCTTACAACAAGTGGAATTGCCCGGATCGTTTGGCCTGGATTCATCATGATCTCGCCTGCCCTTGGCTGCATAACAATGTGGTTTGCCCCCAACTCAGCAAGAAGCTCAGGCTCAAAAACAGAAGAAAATTTACTGATATAATCGATGGCTTGTTCCGGCATATTTTTATTATGAATTTACTATTTAAAATTATGGCCAATGCGAAAAACATGTTGGCCGGGTAACCGATAAGCGCGTTGGCACTATAATTAATTATTAAGATTATTTGTTTGCCAGGATATTTCTTACAGATTCCCTTCCGCTTTGTATTAACAATTCCGCTTCAGTTGCTGATAGTTTAATTTGAGTGCGGGGACCAATTTTTTTGTCACTGATAGAAATCGTTCTTTTCCAATCCTCAGAGGTAAGTGTTTGCCGGTTCAGATTTTCATTCACCAGGTTATAAAAGGCGAGTATATATTCATTCAGGTTCTTAACCTTCATTGCCGCCAGTCCTTTTCCCTCCTGATCATTTTTGATCTGATCTTCATTGTCAATTCTGAAACCCAAAGTGCCTTGATTGACAACAAAAGAGTTCACCTTGCTTTCAGAGATATATTTTGTGCTGTCAAAAATCCGGATAGGAAAGTTCCCGATAACACCGCCGTCCACAAACACATTTAATCCTTTTTTATGTTTGGGATGATGGATTACATTTCCTTTCTCATCAACAAATACGGCTTCAAAATATAAT
>JBIOGV010000020.1:0-24471 GCA_044448365.1 Chitinophagales bacterium | reverse complement strand
TACAGATAGTAAACTCTATTTGAAAATATTCAGGGTTTGAGAAATTTTGCCATGGAGATAATATTTTGAAACAAAAATTAACTAAGAAAAAGCGAATTAAGGAGCCCCCGGGGAATGGCAGATTTTTCATGAAAAACCGGGATGGAAAAGGATTTCCATAGTGCCCGCTTCGCTGTTTTTTTGTGTGCCGGCGTGCTTGTATCAATGATCTTAAAAGGGAATTTTTCATCCTATCCCAAAATATCCCTGACAAATAGAATGACTGGGAAAGAAATACCAGGAAAATCTTAAGGGTAAATGGGTTTTTGAGGGAAACCAGATGTCTGTTGAAGGGTTTCTAAGCAATCCTTACAATCCGGTAAGGAGAACTGTTAATCCTGGCTCAGCATATATTCTGGGACAAATATGGCTTAGGCTGAGGTTGTTACACATGAATGTGAAAATGCCCGTATGCGAGTGTCTATAAATGGGTTATGCAAAGAAGCAGGATGGTGCCTGCTGTTCAATTCGGGCCCTCCTGTAAAATGAATTTTGTTCACCAGGGTAATAATGGCAGTGGGGGACAATACAACGGAAGTTTTGGTTGCCATCATACCATGGGAATCACTGTTCTTTTTACCCTGGTTACATTACCTGTTGAGTTTGATATAGTGAGAAAGACCTGAATGGGCCGCCATGACCCCGGTTGTCAGCGCATTGGCAGTGGGTATTACATTAGTACGCTATATATTAGTATATATGATGGCCAAAGAAATTCATACTTCTATTAAATTTTTATCTCTTCATCCTGTGTATCAAAAAACCGAAACTCGGTGAGATGGTAATTTGTGTTTGAGAGAATATTGATCTTTTGTTTGAACTTTCTCCTCCAGTGTGATATCTTTTTCTTCCACATAAAACCTTTCGTGAGATAAGCATAAATGATAGGATTCAC
The DNA here is from genome assembly GCA_044448365.1 of Chitinophagales bacterium. Classification (GTDB taxonomy): domain Bacteria; phylum Bacteroidota; class Bacteroidia; order Chitinophagales; family Chitinophagaceae; genus VBAU01. The sequence continues at coordinate 23,537 of JBIOGV010000020.1, read as the reverse complement.
TATTAAGGTAAGATTGCTGTGGTTATGAGTAATTAAATAGCTTAAGTTCTTCTCAATTTCATCTTCCAATAAAAGAGTTGAAGAGATTTTTCCTGTGCCATTACAACTTGGACAAACTTCCTGTGTATTAATGTTCATTTCCGGCTTCATTCTCTGCCGTGTAATTTGCATTAGCCCGAATTTGGAAATCGGTAATACGGCATGCTTGGCTCTGTCAGGCTTCATAAATTCTTCCATTTTCTCCATAAGCCTTCGCTTATTCTCAGGAAGCTTCATGTCAATAAAATCAACTACTATGATACCACCAATATCCCGCAACCTTAATTGGCGTGAAATTTCTTCAGCTGCTTCAAGATTTGTTTCAAGGGCATTCTGTTCCTGGTTGTTACCAACGCTTTTATAGCCGCTGTTTACATCAATTACATGTAAGGCCTCAGTGTGCTCAATAATTAAATAAGCACCGCTGTTCAGGTTTACAGTTTTACCAAATGAGGCTTTAACCTGTTTTGTAATTCCAAAAGAATCAAAAATGGGTGCGCCATTTTGATAGAAAGAAATGATGTCAGATTTTTCCGGGGCTATACGCTGGATATAATTTTTAGCGTCATTAAAAATATTACGGTCATTAACAACAATTTTGTTGAAGTATTCATTCAGATGGTCGCGGAGAATGCTTGTTGTCTTGGTTTGTTCACTTAGAATTTTATTCGGGGCCACTGAACCTTTTAAATTTTTCTGAATGGTCTTCCACATTTCTGTAAGCGTTGAAAGGTCCTCATGCAATTCGGCCGTATTTTTTCCTTCCGCAGCTGTACGAACAATCACACCAAAATTTCTCGATTTTATGGCCTCAACAATTTTCTGTAATCTTTTTCTTTCTTCCGAAGAATGGATTTTTCTTGATACGGCTACAATATTGTTGAATGGCGTGATCACTACAAAACGACCCGGCAGTGAAATTTCACAACTTAATCGCGGACCTTTGGCGGCAATCGGTTCTTTTAGAATTTGTACAAGAATATTGGGTTTACCTCCCAGGACTTCGTTTATCTTTCCTGTCTTAATGATCTCAGTTTCGTTTTCAAACTTTGAAAAATCAAGGCTTTCTGGCGATTTATCATTAATCGCCATTACAGTAAATTTCAATAAAGACCTGGCATAAGGGCTTAAGTCCGTATAATGTAAAAAAGCGTCTTTTTCAAAACCCACATCCACGAAAGCAGCGTTTAGACCGGGGATTAATTTTTTTACTTTGCCAAGATATAGATCTCCTACGGCAAAACGAGCATCGCTTTTTTCGCTATGTAATTCTACCAGCTTCTTGTCTTCCAGCAAGGCTATTTCCACACCCTGGGGAGCAGCATTAATAATTAGTTCTTTGTTCACACTTGAACAGCTTTAATAATAATGAAACACTGAATTAATACTGATTCATCCGAAACCGTACTGGATGCAGGGCTATACCTGTAGGATATGGTTGGAGCAAATTGGGGGGTGTGCAATAGTACGGCAAGAATCAGATTAGCAGGATATACCAGATCGTTTGTCAGGTATATCCTTTTCAGGAGAGGTACTTATTTGTTCCTCTTCTTGTGACGATTTTTCCTTAATCTTTTTTTTCGTTTGTGCGTCGCAATTTTATGACGCTTTCGCTTTTTACCACAAGGCATAATTTCAATAATTTTTGTTTTAAATAAGGTTAATAATATTTTGTTTAATTCATTTTTTTAATTCATCGATCCGTTTTTTTACCTCTGTTTTTACCTCTTCATTTTTGATCAATAATAAACTCTTTTCATACCAATCTCTGGCTGCGGTCTTATCAGCCTTTTTTTCATAGGCTTCCGCCAGCATCAGTGCAGACTCTAATTTTGCATCAATATTATTAATCGATAATCTATAAACTGTTTTGAAGCGGTCTATAGCTTTATCGTATTGAGCGGAAAGCATAGACGCTTGTGCGAGAACTTCCTGCGCAAAAATATTTGTACTGTCCTTTTCTGCAACAGATCTTACTTTCATAATTCCTTCCATTGGAGTTGCATTGATGCCGCCAAAAATATAACAGGCGCCAAGTCCAACAGTTGAAGAATCATTATTCGGATTGATTTTCAAAGATCTTTCAAAAAGATCCTTTGCCTGAACAGCCTTCCATGTTCTTAAAGCCGGATCGTTCTCACCACGCAAATTTTGTAAAAACAGGTGGGCGGCAAAGGTGAGGCTTTTTTCTGAATTTTCCAATCTTGCAGCTTCAGCTTCATACCAGGCATAAGGTTCAAAAAGCTGGCCGGTGTCGGCCCAGAAATGAGCTAACTGATGATATACCTTCAGTTGCTGGTCTTTTACGTCGCCTCTCACAACGGAATGCTCCAAGGCATTTAATCTTGTTACCTGGTCGGTTGACAATTTTTTTTTGGCCTGGGCAAGAATAGTGTCAGTAGGAATTATATCTCCCGATACATCGGATTGTGTCGTTGAACCAGGCTTCTTTTCCGGAACTGTTCGTCCAAATAAATAAAGGATGGCAACCAGGGCTATGGCAACAGCCAATGTGATCCACTGAGGTCTTTTCACTATAAATAATTCTTATAAAATGGCCAAAGATTCCCATGAAAAATTCCTTTCGCCGCGCAAAGTTAATTTAAACAAAGTGCGTATGGAAATATAATCTGTCTCAAAAGATTACGAGGAAATGCATCTTTGTAGGCAATTACGAATTGCGACGATATCACGGGAAACTGAAGATCGTGTTATAGTTCATTCTCGGGCTCAGCCGGTGTAACAACAGTATCAGTACTCAGTTTTTTTACATCAGCAACAAATTCTTTGGCAGGTTTGAATGCAGGAATAAAATGTTCGGGAATATGAACGGCGATATTCTTTTTAATATTTCGGCCAATCTTAGCAGCTCTTTTTTTAATTATGAAACTGCCGAATCCCCGGATGTAAATGTTTTCACCCTTTGCTAAAGAATCCTTTACTTCTTTAAACATAGTTTCAAGCGTTACTAAAACATCTACTTTAGGTATGCCGGTTTTTTCAGATATCTGGTTAACCAAGTCGGCTTTTCTCATATTTAGTTGGTTTTGGTTGACAATTTAGGACAAAATTCCATGACTGTCAATATTATAGATAGAAAAAATTTTCTCACTAAATTACTTAAAATTAGGGTTTAAAGCTTAATATATTATTGAGTGAATGCAAATACCAACAAAAACGAAGCGATTTTTACGATTTTCTGAAACTCTTTTGAAGTGGAATAAGGAAAAAAACAAACGGCAGATGCCATGGAAAGGGGAGAAAGATCCTTTTAAGATCTGGTTAAGTGAGATCATTTTACAACAAACAAGAGTAGAACAGGGAATAAAATACTATACCAATTTTATAAAAGCTTTTCCTGATGTACATAAACTGGCAAAGGCCCCTGATCAAAAAGTTTATAAACTTTGGGAAGGGCTTGGTTACTATACCCGGTGCCGTAACCTGATCGGCACTGCCAGGTATATTTCAAGAGATTTAAAGGGAAAATTTCCTTCTCATTATGAGCAAATAAAGAATTTAAAAGGAGTCGGTCCGTATACGGCAGCGGCTATTTCATCATTTGCCTTTGACGAACCCAGGGCCGTGGTAGATGGAAATGTTTTTCGTGTGCTGGCAAGGATATTCAAAATTGATACTGCTATCGATTCTACGGAAGGGAAGAAATTTTTCACCCGGTTTGCTAATGAATTGCTTGATAAAGGACAACCCGGTTTATACAACCAGGCGATTATGGACTTTGGAGCAACCATCTGTAAACCGGTGCCTGCGTGTGAGCAATGCCCCTTTATTAAATACTGCAAGGCTCTTCAGGCCGGTAAAATTTTTTCACTGCCGGTAAAGGGGAAAAAAATTGCAATAAAAAAAAGGTGGTTTAACTATATAGTATTTGAATACAAAGGAAGGTTTGCAATTCGGCAAAGGATCGAAAAAGATATCTGGTATCATCTGTTTGAGTTTTTATTAATTGAATCAAACTCAATTCTGGGTAAAAAGAAAATAGTAAAAGAATTGCAAGTAAAAGGATGGCCTGGGAAAAATAATTTTGAAAAAATATCTTTTTCTTCAGTGTTCAGACAAAAGCTCTCACATCAACTTATTGAAGGAAGGTTTGCAATTATTAAGCTTCGGCAGAAACCAAAGCTGACCGATGTAATATGGGTGAAAAAAAATGAAATGGTTAACTATGCCTTTCCAAAATTTATTAATCAATATCTTTTTAATGAAAACCGAACAGGTAAAGATGGGTTGTAAAAAAATTTATATTTCCATCTAAAAAATTTAATTTTAGATAGCATTAACCCTTAAGATGAATTTTTAACCGAAAAAGATAATCGTATGAGAGGCGTAAACAGAGTAATGCTCATTGGCAATCTTGGAAAAGATCCTGATGTACAATTCCTGGAAGGAAATATCGGAGTGGCAAAATTTCCCCTGGCTACTACTGAAACTTTTAAAGATCGTTCGGGTAAACTGGTTTCTCAAACAGAATGGCACACTGTAGTACTATGGCGGGGCCTGGCCGAACTGGCTCAAAAATATCTGCATAAGGGGAGCCTTGTTTATATTGAAGGACGTTTACGAACAAGAAGTTGGGAAGACAAGGAAGGCAATCGCAAATTTGCCACAGAAGTTGTCGGTGATAATCTTATTATGCTTGATAAAAGAACAGATGCAAGTTCTACAATCCCTTCCGATCATGGTAATGTCGAAGGAATGGGTAATGCAGATGTGCCTCCTGAAGCAGGGGGTAACCTTCCTTTTTGAAAGAAATTTTAATCATAAATTTGCGATAACGAATCAACAGGCAGGCCCTATGACCTGCCTTTCTGATTGGATTATTCACTTAAACAATTTCCATTGAACAGCCATTGGGCCATTACAGGTTTTACGAATAGTCTTTCTTTCATTTTGCTGGCAGCCACACCGCAGGGTACTACTTTTTTGATTATTGCATTACTGGCATTGCTGTTACTCAGTTTTGTTGTATCAGGTGCAGAGGTAGCATTGTTTTCATTGAATAACAAGGATGTGAATATGCTTAAAACAAAGCAACATGCTGCAGCGAAACGCATTACTGATTTGCTTGAAGAACCGAAGGAAGTATATACTTCTTTGCTTATTGCCGGCACGTTCATGAATATCTGCATCATTGTGATGGCAAATTTTTTGTTCAATCAATATTTTCCTTATGGAAAGATAAAAGCTGTTGGTGGTGAGTATGATTTTATTATAGAGGTGGTGCTTAGGGTGATCATAATTACTTTTATTATCGTTTTTTTTGGGAAGATTTTGCCAAAGGTCTGGGCAACTCAAAATAATCTTAGGTTTGCTTATGGTTCTGCCCTTATCATTGAATCCCTGCATCTGTTATTAAGACGGATCAGCCGTTGGATGGTTTCTGTTGCAGACGGGCTTGGGCACAGGCTGGGTGCTAATCGTATTCAAACTTCGGGTATCCAGGAGCTGGATAAATCTGAAGAAATCTCAGTTGAAGAAAAAAATATTCTTTTAGGGATTGAAAAGTTTGGAAATATTTCGGTGAAACAGATTATGCGATCAAGACTCGATGTGAGCGGTATTGATTTTAATATTACATTTTCAGAACTCACAAAAAAAATTGAAGAACTTCATTATTCGAGGTTGCCTGTTTACAGAAACAATCTTGATGAAGTGGTGGGCATATTGAATACGAAAGACCTGGTTCCTTATCTTAATGAATCTTCAGAGTTCGACTGGCATCCATTAATGCGTCAGCCCTATTTTGTTCCTGAATCAAAATTGATCGAAGACCTGTTAAAAGATTTCCAGGGCAAACGTATCCATTTTGCTGTCGTGGTGGATGAGTTTGGAGGAACAAGCGGTATTGTAACGCTTGAGGATATATTGGAAGAAATTATCGGAGATATCAGCGATGAATTTGATGAAGAAGAAAGTGGTAATCGGAGATTAGATGACCTTAACTATGTTTTTGTCGGGAAAACCATGATACATGATATGTGCCGGGCAATGAAATTACCTCAGGATACGTTTGACAGGATAAAAGGGGATAGTGAATCAATCGGGGGTTTGGTGCTGGAATTGGCCGGGGAGTTTCCTAAAGTGAATGATGTGATCAATTGTGGCGATTTTGATTTTACAATTTTGGAAGTTGGTAAAAACCGGATATTACTTATAAAAGTTACTATTAAGAATCAATTGGAGGAATAAGTGAAGGATCTGCTCCCGAAAATATTTTTATTTTTTTGTTTTGTTAATTTATTGGGCTGCAACAGCGATTATACTGTTGGAAAAAAGCGTGGTTATTTTAAAATTGATTTCCCCGAAAAGGCATACCGGGAATTTAATCAATCAGGATATCCTTATACATTTGAATATCCTGTTTACTCCAATATTATAAAAGACACCAGTTTTTTTGAAAATAAACCTGAAAACCCCTGGTGGATCAATATTGATTTCCCACAGTTTTCAGCCAGGGTCCATGTAAGCTATAAAGAGATCGGAAAAAATAAATTTGATTCACTGGTGAATGATGCTTTCCAGCTTTCTTATAAACAACATACCTATAAAGCTTCTTCTATTGAAGATTCGGCGATCGTCACACCCAACAATATTCATGGCATGTATTTTACACTGGCAGGCAATACAGCAACGGCCAACCAATTTTTTCTGACAGATTCTGTAAAACATTTTTTAAGGGGAGCATTGTATTTTTCTGCCACGCCCAATGAAGATTCAATCAGCGTAGTAAATGATTTTTTGAAAGAAGATCTTTTCCATCTCATCAATACTCTGAAATGGAGATAGTTTTTATTTTCCCGCCAGTATCATTTCCTGTTTTGTAACATTCCATCCTGAAGTAACCAATCTGGGTTGTATCCCGTTTAATTTCACCAACGGGCAACTTACTGTTACAATCATACTTTCATGAGGTGATAATGAAAAATAATTATTGCTCCAGAAACACGGCATTATTTCGTCATCGTTTAACATTAATTGAGGGTTCATGAAGAATGCCAATTGTTCAGAAGTATTCGTGAATTGAAAGGTGTATTTATATTCTGATCTTTCTTTTAAAGAATGAATGAGTTTTACCCGGATATTTGCCGGCTTCATTTGTGATAAAGAAGTATAATCGTGCTTAGGCTGAAACCAATAGACATTCTGTGAAATCGTTTTTCCTTTTGCATCTGTCAGGTGTAAAATAACAAAAACAACTCCTTCTGCCTTTGCCAGTTTTGAGGCAAGGGGTAGTACTTCCTTTACAGTGGTCGTACCTAAATTTAATTTTGAAGTTTCATGATATAATGATTTGCTGTTTATATCCAGCACATCAGCAGTCAGTGTCAAACCAGGCTTTGATCGGTAACTGCGATTGACCACCGCAACCATCGAATCATCAAGGTTCAGCTGAATATGCAAAGGCTCACAAGCCTGTTGCATAAAATAATATCCTGAATTAGGTTCCAGGTACCAATCATAAACCTGCCATACTACGCTTGGAAAAGCGGCATTTAATTTCCATAGCATCACACCGCCTGTTTCGTTTAGCTTGTGATCCGCAGCTTCAAAGATGCCCCGGTAACCATCGGCATTTACCAACTGCATTTTATCGCAAAAATCTTTTATGCTTGTTGGCGAACCATATCGATCTTTCATCGCTTTATAATAAGTGTCATAATGCCCGTTGCCTGTACAGGCATCATGATAACCCCATGTATTATTCAGTGGATAGGGCAATGAGCTATCGGGTACAAGGTTGGATATAATTTTTGAAAGAGAAGCATAAGGAGGTTGTGATGGAATGCCTGTTTCATCTTTAAATACCCAATCTCTTCCATTATCTGCATGAATATAATATTGTGCAGCATCCTGCCATGAGTAGGGACCCCCGCTGTATACTCCGGACAATTGATCATCCGGCCATGAACCCTTCCATCCCGCTGGTAATTTTGCAAAACCGGAAGAACTCGGAATGAATGGTCTTGTACCATCCAGCTTTGCTACATTGTCACGCATGGCATTATACAAATCCTCCCGTGCATGACCTTCATTGCCTCCTGTCCAGACAAGCAGGCTTGCATGATTTCGAATGCGAAAAATTGTGCTGATTATGTTATGAACGAAGATATCGCCGCGAGGAGGATAATCTTTTGAACCTTTAAATTCTCCGTGTGTATCCCCGGTTATCCAGAAGTCCTGCCACACCATCATTCCATAACGGTCAGCTATTTCATAAAAATCATCTGTTTCACCCAATCCACCTCCCCAAATCCGGATAAGGTTCACATTTGCATTCCTGCACAAATGCAATTCATAATCGTTTCTGAGCGAGTCCCGATTCAGCATCATGTCCGGCACCCAGGCTCCCCCGACCAGATGGACCCGTCTTCCATTCACATAAAAATCACGACGCACCCATCCTCCAACAGTTGCAGTCTTTGAACTTACTGTTCGTATCCCAAATAGAAAAGATGTATCATCAGAAATTTCATTTCCATTCAGATATTGAATTTTTATCCTGTACAGATCAGGATTGCCATAATTGTTAGGCCACCATAAATGTGGTTTGCTAATGATGAATTGTTTGACCTGGTCGCCGGTAAGATCTAATTCTTTTGAATCGTTTGCTGCAATTGAAATATTTTGTTCAATAGTTAAGGAGTTGCCGGCAAAGGTTTCCGGCGAAATAATAATTTTTAGTTTTCCATTGGTTGTCGTATTGCTATTATTTTTTAATGATAGACTCAATGAAATCCTTGCAGTGCTTGTATCAGGCAGACCCGGCAAATCAGTAACAATATGAGCTTGCTGAATAACTATTTGTCCTGATGTGCGTAAATACACAGGTTGCCAGATACCAATATTTCTATCATGTACTTCGGGTATCCAATCCCAGCCAGCGGAACACAGCATCGTAACGTTTTTGCCGATGTCACCGGTAGATCCTCCATTCTCGTAAAAATCTCCCAACGCGGTTAATTGTGGATGAGCAGGCAGCCCCGGAAAATCTAAGGGATAAATTTTTACTGCCAATACATTTGTTTCGCCAGTTCTGATAATGTCGCTTACATTCAAACTATATTCTGCAAACATTCCTGCCATTTGTGATGAATCTGCCACCAGCCTTCCATTGAGCCAAACATCAGCCCGGTAATTAATCCCTTTAAAAATCAGCTGAAAAAATTTTCCTTTATCCGCGTCAGGCATTTCAAAACTGGTCCGGTACCAATATGGTTTTTTCCAGGGATTGGGCTCATTTGGTAAATAACTATATTGTTCCAAATTGTATTGGTGGTTAAAGGAGTCAGAGGCATCAGGTATCAGCATATTGTTCATCCCGATATAAGGATCGGGGTAAACTTTATTTGCCACCAAACCAGTAAGCACAGTACAAGGAACTTTTACCGGGAACCAGTAATTTTTGGATTGATATTGGATAGTTGATATGATTGCCCCATCATCAGGTATTACTGCAGATGATTGTAAATTAAAATCTCTAAGTTGTATTTGTTTTACCAGGTTTTGTGTGTAAGAGGGGAAATTCAGAGATGAGAAAATAAAAATGTAAACGAATTTTTTCATGTTGGTAAGCTTTGGCTGAATAAATGTAAGAAAGAGATCTGTGATACAACCATATTTAAAATTTCTTCAAAAGCGGTTTTTATGGTAAGATTAAACAGAACTTAATTTATTAAATTTTGTAATTTTCGCTGCGTGTTGCATGCCGGTTAGTCACCTGAAAACGCAAATACCCTTAGTGATGAAAAAAACAATATTCTTATTCCTGGTCTTTCATTTTTTCTTTTTTTATAGATCCTTTGCCCAGCAAACAAAACCAGATACCGTTAAAGTCGGTATTTACATTACGAGCATACACAATATTGATTTTAAGGAAAAGGAGTATGCGGTCAACTTCTGGCTTTGGTTAAAATATAAAAACAAGGATTTTGATTTTTCGCAGAACCTTGAAGTGCCACAGGCAAAAAGCGTGGAGAAATCATTTTCGGTGACAGACAGCTCCAATAACATGATCTTTTTGGAAATGAAATTGCAATGTGTAATGAAGGATTCATGGAGGATCAGCAATTTTCCATTTGACCGCCAAAATCTCCGGCTATCCATTGAGAACTCCCAATATGATTCCAGGGATCTTGTTTTTGTTGCTGACACAGTTGGCAAAAATTATGATCCCCGATTTACACTCAGCGGGTGGAAAATTGACAGTTGTGTCCTCACGACGGGTATAAGGCAATATGAAACTGCTTTTGGGGATGAAACACTCGCAAAACCCCATACTGAATATGGTGATTTCCGGGTGAGGCTTGTTATTAAAAGAAATGCTTCAGGATTATTCTGGAAAATGTTTTTAGGTATGTATATTGCTTTTTTTATTGCTTATATATGTTTTTATATACATGCTGATAGTATTGATTCCCGTTTTGGGTTAAGTGTAGGCTCTTTATTTGCAGTAGTAGGCAACAAATACATCATTGATTCATCCTTGCCGGAGTCCAGTTCTTTTACACTGGTGGATACTTTGCATGGACTTACGTTATTTTTTATTTTTTCAGTCATTGCCGCTACAACATACACTTTAAAACTTGTTAAGCAAGATAAATTCAGGCAGGCTAAACGGTTTGATTTTATTGCAGCACAGTCATTGCTGGTATTGTATGTTCTTGCCAATATTTATTTTATCACAAAAGCAATAGGCGGTTAAGAGCAGCACCACTTAAAGACTTAAATTTGTCCAAAACTTTTTACTGTGATTGTAATTGATAAAGTATTGGTGAGTGATGATATTGTTGAAACGCAATTTGTCTGTGACCTGTTAAAATGCAAAGGTGGTTGTTGTGAAGATGGTGATGCCGGAGCCCCGCTTGATGATAACGAACTCAATACGATCCTGGAAATATACGAGGAGGTGAAACCTTATCTTTCCGATGCTTCGATTGCAGCAATCGAAAAAAAAGGAAAATATGTTTATCATAAGGAATTTGGCTGGGTTACCCCTACCCTTGGTAATGATTCGGAAATATGCGTTTATGGCATTCGGGGTAAGGATGGTATCATAAAATGCGCTTTTGAACAAGCTTACTATGATCGAAAGATAAATTGGAAAAAACCAATCAGTTGTCATCTGTTCCCTATTATTGCTAAAAAAGGAAGAAACGGAAATTATGATAAAATGAATTACGAACCCAGGGAAAGACTCTGCAATCCTGCATGCACATTAGGCAGCAAATTGCAGGTGCCTGCGTATGAATTCCTGAAAGATGCAATCATAAGAAAATATGGAGAAGAATTTTATGAAGCCCTGGATGCAATTGGAAAGAAAAAACGAATGAGAAGAAATAAAACTGAGGAAACAGCAAAATAGCCTCATCATAAGTGACTGGTGTTTCAGCAATAACAACTTACAGAACCCACTTTGTGCCGATTGTGTTTTCTTCGTGACCTTTGTGACCTGAAAAAATGGACACAAACAACACAACGAATCAGGAAGTACGCCAAGAACTTGTATGGAATTATAAAGAGCTTCAAATTTAAAAAACACAGGTGAAAGAAACAGCATCCGGTTTTATGGCAAAAGCTGCTGAAAAAGCAGCTGACAGGGATCATCGGCAGAAGATCAATTTCAATATTGGCCGGTACAATGCTATTGTGCCAATGGGAAAACAACAATTCAGCAATGTAAACCTGGCAAGGGAAAAAGCAAAGAATATAAAATGGAAAGCAATTGAATCCTTAGACACACAACTGGAAAAATTTGAAACCAATATTATAAGAAGAGGCGCTAAGGTAATTTGGGCGGAAACAGCGGAGCAGGCAAAAGAGGAAATATTAAAGATCTGCCGGGAAAAAAATTGTCGCACCCTTGTAAAGAGTAAGAGCATGGTTACGGAGGAGATCCGTCTTAATGATTTTCTGGAAGAAAATAATATTGAAAGTATCGAAACAGATTTAGGAGAGTATATTCAGCAATTGGACGGTGAACCACCTTATCATATTGTAACACCGGCCATGCACAAAAGTAAAGAAGATGTAGCGAAATTATTTTCAGAAAAATTGGGAACTGATCCAAAGCTTACTCCCGAGCAGTTAACACTTGTTGCAAGGCATACGCTTCGTGAAAAATACAGGCAGGCAGAAGTTGGGATCACAGGCGCAAATTTTATCATTGCTGATATTGGCGCCATTGCCGTTACAGAAAATGAAGGGAATGCAAGATTAAGCTGTGCCTGGCCCAGGACCCATATTGTGGTAACCGGGATTGAAAAAATAATTCCATCACTGACTGATCTTGGTCTATTCTGGCCATTGCTGGCAACTTATGGAACCGGGCAAAAAATAACAGTGTATAATACGATTGTTACCGGTCCAAAACAGCCTGGTGAAACAGATGGACCTGATGACATGTATGTAATATTACTGGACAATGGACGAACCAATATTCTTGCTGATACAAAGATGCGAGAAAGTTTGTACTGTATCCGTTGTGGCGCCTGCTTGAATGCCTGCCCTGTTTATAAAAATATCGGGGGCCATGCGTATTCAACCGCTTACAGTGGACCAATTGGTTCTGTAATCACCCCTCATTTAAAAAATATGAATGAATGGAAGCATTTGAGTTATGCTTCTTCACTTTGTGGAAATTGTACAGAGGTCTGTGCTGTGAAAATCAATCTGCATGAATTATTGTTGGAAAATCGTCATGAATCTGTTGATGAAGGGGACAGCAGCTTTGCAGAACGCACGGCCTGGAAAATGTGGAGACAGGCAATGCTTCACCGAAAATTGATGAACCTGGGAAACAGCAGGATGAAAAATTGGGTGGTGAATAAATTTTTAACTGGTTGGAAGAAACATAGGGGCGAGATTGAATTTCCAAAAAAATCCTTTAATCAATTGTGGAGAGAAAAATACGGAAACAGGTAATTACCTTCATTTCGTGATTGTTTTTGCAAATATCATTACTCCCAGGCTTCGATACATTTTGGATTTCCTGGGCAAAGAGATTATCGGCGAACCTTTTCAGATTACAAATGATGTTGAGAGTTTCAGAAAATTTGATGGCCCTAAGATAAATTATAGTAAGCAAGGTATTCCGAATTCCGAATTCCGGATTTCGAATTCCGAATTGTTGTTTGAGACTGGCATCCGGGAACAAGCAATTCAATGTTTTCAAATCAATAATTATAAAGCATTCTTTAAAACAGATGGCGATTTTCCCTTTGATATTTTTGCCGCCTGTTTTTATTTACTGAGTCGTTACGAAGAATATCTTCCCCATCAAAAAGATAGTTATGGCCGCTATGCTTATGAGAATTCCCTGGCCTTCAAAGAGAATTTTTTGCATTTACCATTAATTAATACCTGGATTGAAGATTTTAAGAAATCTCTTCAAACAAAATTCCCTCTACTCATCAATCATCACACATCCTTCAGGTTTATTCCTACCTATGATATTGATGAGGCTTTTTCTTATAAATACAAGCAATGGTGGAGAACAGCCGGGGGGTTTATGAAATCAATGGTCAATGGTCAATGGTCAATGATCAATGAGAGAATAAATGTTTTACTCGGAAAACACAAGGATCCCTACGATGCTTTTGAATGGATGAATCATCTGAACGGGAAGCATCATCTGAAACCAATTTATTTTTTTTTGATCGCCGGGAGGACGGCTAAGTATGATAAAAATATTCTTCCGCTTAAAAGATCAATGAAAAAATTAATCCTGGAGCATAGCGATCTTTATTCAACAGGTATTCATCCATCCTGGCAAAGCGGGGACGATGTTGAAAAACTGAAACTTGAAATTTTAAAATTAGGTCATTTGAGCGGTAAACAAATTCATTCTTCACGCCAACACTATATCAGGTTTTCGCTGCCCGACACTTACAGGCAATTGATTGACTCAGGAATTCAATCTGATTTTTCAATGGGATATGGAAGTATTAATGGATTCCGCGCATCGGTAGCCTCACCGTTTTATTGGTATGATCTGAAAAAAGAAGAACCAACCAGGTTATTGCTCTATCCTTTTTGTTTTATGGAAGCCAATTCTTTTTATGAACAAAAATTTTCTGCTCAGCAGGCATTGGAAGAATTGAAGCATTATTATACTATCGTAAGATCTGTGAACGGGATGCTGATCACCATATGGCATAATAGTTTTTTGGGTACGGCAAAATCATTCGAAGGATGGAGAGAAACATATGAACAATTCATTTCTTTAATTGAATCTTAGACCCCTTCCGTTTCCGGCATTTCAGGCAATGGAGTTTTATAAGCCCTGTTTATCAGGTAAACTCCAGATAAAGTAACTGCACCACCGATTGCAATAAAGGCTGTCAATTTTTCGGAAAATATCAACCAGCCTAACAGCACGGCCACAATAGGATTGATATAGGCATATATTGAAGTTTGCTCTGCAGAAAGATTTTGCAAAGCATATAAATAAGCAATAAAAGAAATGATTGATCCAAAGATCACCAAATAACTGATAGCGGCCCATGATTGCCACGGAATGACAGCTAATGGGATCGAATTTCCGGTGATCTTGGTGAATGTTATTAAAGAAAATCCCGAGATCAGCATTTGTAAACCAAGACTGAAATAGGGATTGAAATTTACAGCCTGTTTTTTTGTATACAATGTCCCGAAGGTCCATGCCCAGGTTGCAATCACAGAAAGTATGATACCTAATCGAAAACCACTGTTTAAAAAATCGTGCATGTGCTCATAGAAAATAATGCACACGCCCGCGAATCCGATGATAAAACCCACTACCGCCTGCAAAGAAATTTTTGATTTGGATCCAAACAAACTAATCACCACCAGCCAAAGAGGAAAAATAGCTGCAATGATCGCAGCAAGACCGGCTGAAATATATTCAACGCCCCATGTGTTCAGCCCATTGCTAAATAAAAAATTCAAAAGACTGAGAACAAGTACCGTTATCCATTCTTTTCCTTTTGGTAATTGAAATCCTTTCAATAGAAAGAAAATAACATAAAAAACACCACCGATGAATTGTCTTATACCCGCCAATTGAAGAGCAGGCATGTATTTCACGCCTTGTTTGGATGCCAGCCAGGTAGTGCCCCAGAAAAAGCAAACCAGTGATAAGGCAAATATTGCCTTTGCTTTTGTTCCTTTTTTTCGGATCGTCAGGGGATTGAATACAGATAGTTGTTTTAACGAATCACCGGTTTGCGATAAAGTTTTATTTAGATCGAAAAGGGACATTAAGGATTCTTTGATTGTCGGTTTTTAAGTCTTTGCTTTGAATTATAAATTGACAATTCAGTTTCAAAATTCACCGATACCACTTACCCAAATTGCTAATGTTTAAAATGTCTCATCCCTGTTATAACCATCACAAGATTGTTTTGCCTGCAATATTCAATTGAATCCTTATCACGGATGGACCCACCAGGTTGTATGAAAGCTGTAATCCCTGCTTCGTATCCCATCTTCACACAATCATTAAATGGGAAAAATGCATCACTGGCAAGTACTGCTCCCTGCAGATTGAAATTAAATTGTCTTGCTTTTTCAATGGCCTGTCTTAATGCATCAATGCGGCTGGTTTGCCCACAACCTTTGCCAAGAAGCTGCCTGTTTTTTACTAGTGCAATGGCATTGCTTTTTAAATGCTTGCAGACAAGATTGGCAAAGATCAGATCTTCTTTTTCTTCTGAAGTAGTTTGCCGGCCACCCTCTTCTTTCCACTCAGCGTAATTGCCTTCGTCTATTGTTTGTATCAATTCACCATTTAATAGTGATTTATGCATTTCCATTGTAATTTCCTGGGAAACATAATCCTCGGCTTTTGGCTGTATCTGGAGTAAGATCCTGTTTTTCTTTGATTGCAGGATATCCAATGCTTCTTTTTCGAAAACAGGTGATATCAATACTTCGAAAAATATTTCATTGATAGCTGAAGCAGTTTCTTTGTCAATAAGACTATTTGTTATAAGCACTCCTCCAAACGCACTTTCAGGATCTCCGGCCAATGCATTTTTCCAGGCTTCAACAGTAGTCACTCCTGAAGCGATGCCGCAAACGTTGGTGTGTTTGATGATGGCAAATGTGCGCAGAGATCCGGCTTCTTCTTCAATTGGAAATTCTTGTATCAATTGAATAGCTGCATCAATATCAACAAGGTTATTGTAGGAAATCTCTTTTCCGTGTAGTTGAATAAATATTTCTTCTAAATTTCCTCTGAATGAAGCCTGCTGATGAGGATTTTCTCCATAACGTAGAATTTTTATTTCTTCTAAATCTTTTTGATTGCCATTAAAATAGTCACTGATGGCAGTATCATATCGCTTAACGATCTCAAATGCAGCAGCAGCGAATCTTTTCCTTTGTTCAGGGTTTGTTTCACCCTTTTTTTCTTTTAATATTTTTTCCAGTTCCGGGTAATCAGCTTTTGACGCAATGACAAGCACGTCTTTAAAGTTTTTAGCAGCACCCCGGATCATCGAAGGCCCTCCTATATCAATCTTCTCAATGATCTTTTGTTCGTCATTAGTTGATGTAACAGTTTCTTCAAACGGGTACAGATCGACGATCACCAGGTCAATTTCAGGAATATCATATTGCAGCATTTCCTTTACATCTGTCTCATGATCTCTTCTTCCAAGTATGCCGCCAAATACAGATGGATGAAGTGTTTTTACCCGGCCGCCCAAAATTGATGGATATGACGTAAGTTTTTCTACGGGAATGACCGAAATGTGCAAGCCCTCGATAAATTTTTGGGTACCTCCTGTTGAATAAATAGTAACTCCCAGCTCAGATAATAATTTTACGATGGATTCAAGGCCATCTTTGTAGAAAACGGAAATTAAAGCTGTGCGAATTTTTTTATGCATGATTGTTTGGTTGAATAATCATGCCACGGTTTTGACCGTGGCATGAATCATTAGCGGGACAAATCTACTTTAATTCAAATTCATCACAAAAGCACCTCTTTCGGTTACATTATAACAGGGTATGCCCAGGGAGCGGCAATCCTTGATCCAGTATTTTAATTTCCCTGTGTTTGCCGATCCATCAAATACTATTTGTTTTATAAAGAAAGTTTTACAGAGATTTAATAAATAAAGTTTTGGATCTTTTGAGAGGATGAGCAGGTCAATTGGAATTTTTGTGACGGCTGTATCAAAAACAAGGTCTTTATCAAATAGTAAAACTCTTTTTGAACCGTACTGAAGAAAATTTTCCCGGAAAAAAAAATTTGATAACTGATAAGTTTGTTCAACCCGTTGCAAAACCCGTGAAGGTTTTATATGAAAGTTTTTTGCAAGATCATCTTTTATCAGATCACTGTCACCGATAAAAAAATAATTTCGTCCATTTATTACGTCTATGGCCTGGTGCCTGGGAACATTGTACACAATAAGTTTTTGTTGATGGCAGGAATGATAGAATGAAACCGATCTGAGACTGGTAAAAACCAATAAGGAAAAAATGCCGATCCATACTCCGCTTTTCTGTTTCTCCAAAAGCCAATAGCTGAAACCGGCAACCATTATAGTTAATGCTATCGCCTGCAAAATAGTTATCTGCATGTTGTTCCAAATCGAAAAAGGAAGCAATTCAATTCTTTCAATATAGGAATTCATTGTCCAGATAAGCCATGATAAAATATGCCCTGTAATGACTGCTAATGGTTTTATAAATGAAATAAAGCAAAGAGCTATTTCTCCTAAGAGGATGACAATGGCTAATGGTACCGCAACAAAATTTGTCAGCAAAAACAAATCCGGGAACTGGTGAAAATGATAAATGCTCAGAGGCATCGTAAACAGTTGCGCTGAAATGCTCACTGCATTTATCTTCCAGGTAAAATCCAACGCTCTGTTTTTTATATAAAACCAATTGTAGATCGGCCGTGTAAAGGTGACAATGCTCACCACGGCAGCGTAAGAAAGCTGAAAGCCTGCATCCCATAACCAGAAAGGATCATAGCAAAGCAGTATAAATGCAGAAAGAGCGAGTGTATTATAGACAGAGGTTTTGCGACCAAGACTTTCAGCCATCACAACACATGTAAACATGACTGCTGAACGGACCACAGTGGCATGTGCACCAGTCACGAGGCTAAAAAGCCATAAGCCTGAAATAACAATAACCGGGTAAAGCCACTTAAGTCTTTTTCTTTTTTTCAAAGACTTGAGCAAAAGTACGAGCACCCAGTAAATCATTCCGAGGTGCAAACCTGCGATAACGATGATGTGAACTACTCCCGTATTGGTATAAGATTGCTCGAGATTTTTATCAAGATCATCTTTATACCCGATCAGAACAGCTTCAGCAAGACCCTGTTCTTTTTCACCAGGTATATCTGCACGCAAAATGGAGATGACTTTTTCGCGGATCGGTAATATGATCTTACCGAAAAAGGATTTTTTATTTTTTTTAAGTACAACAAACTCACCCGGATCCAGGTATACCTGGTAACTAATGTCATGGAAAAGACAATAACTCTTGTAGTCAAAACCTCCCGGGTTCCCTGCATTTTTAATTTCCTGCAATGGTTTTGAAAAAATGATCTGCGAACCATAATCAAGCTTCCGGATTGCTGAATCTTTTTTGAAATAAGCAATGATATCTCCCGATGTCCGTCTTGTTTCACCATTGCTCTCAATAGTAGTAACGGTGGCAATAGCTTTATATGAATTTGTTTTTTCGACGAGTGGCTCTTGTAAAGTAATTTGTACAGGATCTCCCGGCTTGTAATATTTTCCATACCAACTTCTATTGTTGCGAATATCTTTATGCCATGTAAGCAAACATCCAAGGGCAAGAACTAAAATGCTTACAGCAATCCCGTTAATTATTGACAGCTTATACCTGGTAAAATCGTGAAGAAAAAAATTGAACAAAATAAAGAGAAGGAAAAATAGAAAAATCAGCCAGTCAGCTATTATAGGCATGTGCAGATACCATTGAAGAATAATACCAGCTATTAAGGGTATTAAGAATCTTATGAATGGGGCCTTTTTCCAGATGGGAACGTAGCCTGAGAACATTTATAAAAGCTATACATTATTGCTTCCGGAAACACCGTCCTATAACCGGGTTATTTTGTTATTAACATCAGGATGACCAGGTGAAAAAACATTAACTGTAAGTACCTTTAACCTTCAATTCTTCCGATGAAAAAATTATTTTTTCTTTATTGTTGCTCTTTAATGATGCTGCATGTTGACTCCCAAACTCTTCAGCGGCTTGAATCAAAACGTGTGTATTTGCCAAATGGCTGGAGCCTAACGCCTGCAGGCAAAAGCCTGCCTCTTGGCGACTTGCCATTAAATATTGTCGTGTCTTCAACAAAAAAATATGTTGCAGTTACAAATAATGGACAAAGCACACAGTCTCTTCAATTGATTGATGTAAAAAAAGAAAAGGTTCTCAGTAATAAGATCATCCCAAAGTCATGGTACGGTTTAAAGTTCAGCGCTGATGAAAAATTTTTGTATGCTTCAGGTGGTGATGATAACTGGATATTAAAATATGCCATTCAAAACAATAAACTTATCTTAAAAGACAGCATTAAACTTGGAGATAAATGGCCCAACAAAATTTCGCCAGCAGGAATTGATATTGATGAGGCAAAGGATCTTCTCTATGTGGTTACAAAAGAAGATAATTCTTTGTACGTCATTGATCTTAAAACAAAAAAAATTATCAAACAAAAAAGACTGAATGGTGAAGCCTATGCCTGTTTATTATCATCGGATAAAAAATTATTGTATATCAGTTGCTGGGGTTGCGACAGGGTCTATATTTATAACACACAGGCGGGAGAATTTTCAGGAGAGGTTGCAGTAGGTGATAATCCAAATGAGATTTGTCTTTCAAAAAACGGCATGTATTTATTTGTTGCCAATGCAAATGATAACTCTGTTTCGGTTATAAATACCAGCCAAAGAAAAGTAATTGAAACCCTGAATGCGGCTCTTTATCCTGATGCCCCAAGCGGTTCTACTTCAAATGGAGTGGCATTGAGCGAAGATGAAAAGACTCTGTACATCGCGAATGCAGATAACAATTGCCTGGCCGTATTTGATATAAGCAAACCCGGCCACAGCAAAAGCAAAGGATTTATTCCCACCGGCTGGTATCCAACCAATGTAAAAGTAATCGGCGATACCATTTTTGTTGCCAATGGAAAGGGATTCTCATCGATGGCCAATCCTTTTGGGCCCAGCCCGATAAGAAAAGGAGGAGAAGTGATCTGGCATGGTGCTGAAACAAGTACAACTGAGCAATACATCGGGGGGCTTTTCAGGGGAACTATGAGCATGATCACTGTTCCATCTGAAAAGCAATTGAGCGTCTATTCACAGCTTGTTTATCGCAACACACCTTATACAAAAGATAAAGAAACTAAAAGCGGGGGTGAGCCCGGTAATCCAATTCCAATGAAAGTAGGCGAAAAATCACCGATTAAATATGTGTTCTACATTCTAAAAGAAAACAGGACTTATGACCAGGTATTGGGTGATGTAAAAGGAGGCAATGGCGATCCTTCTCTTGTTTTATTTGGTGAAAAGATTACTCCCAATCAACATAAACTCGCAAAAGAGTTTGTATTACTTGATAATTTTTATTGTGATGGTGAAGTAAGTGCTGATGGGCATAACTGGAGTATGGGAGCATATGCTACGGATTACCTGGAAAAGCACTGGCCAACAAATTATGGCGGCCGGGGTGGCGAATATGATGCTGAAGGAACAAGAGATATTGCCAATAATAAAGGTGGTTTCATTTGGGATCATTGCAAAAGAAATGGCATTACCTACAGGACTTATGGAGAATTTGCGGATAATTATAAAGCAAATATCCCTGTACTGGAACATCATTTCTGTCCTTATTACACCAGTTGGGATCAATCGGTACGTGATACAACAAGATTTGATCAATGGAGAACAGAGTTTGATTCTTTACTGGCAGCGGATGCCGTGCCCCGGTTCAATTCGCTTCGTTTTATCAATGATCACACTGAAGGATTGAGAAAAGACCGGCCGACCCCTTTTGCGAATGTTGCCGACAATGATTGGGCCGTTGGATTATTCGTTGAACATTTAAGTAAAAGCAGGATATGGAAAGAAAGCGTAGTATTTATTGTTGAAGATGATGCACAAGATGGTCCCGATCATGTCGATGCGCATCGGACTACGGCCTATGTTGCCGGCGGATTTGTAAAGCGTGGATTTGCAGATCATACTATGTATTCTACTTCATCAATCCTTCGGACTGCAGAATTGATTTTAGGAATGCCCCCGATGACGCAATATGATGCGGCAGCAGAATCCATGTGGAGGTGCTTTACCCCAACCGCGAATTTGAATCCATTTACTTCAATGCCTGCCCAGATTGACATCACTCAAAAAAATACGGCGATGAATGAGTGGCAGCGTCGTTCTGAAAATTTCAATTTTACAAAAGAGGATGCAGTGCCCGATATGGAATTCAATCTTGTGCTCTGGCATGGAATAAAAGGAGATGATGTCCCTTTGCCCGCTCCCAAACGTGCAGCGTTTTTAAAACTCAGGGCTGATGAAAAGAATGCAGATGATTAGTATGTTACCAGCTTGAGTAAGTTTAATCAATGTTCTTTGCAGCTTGTTCCGACTTGTCGGGATCGCACACTTCGGTTGGAAGAGTTCTATTCTGCTTATTTTGATATTGAGATATTAGGATATCAGGATATTGGGGAACTACAAATTGCTATCAGCCGATAAGCCAGGGATATCCTAATCACTCAATATCTGAATATCATTTTTTGAATAATTGTCACTCCAGTAATTTCTTAACGTAAGCGATCTGCCCAATATGATAAATATCGTGCTGAATGATCCCATTTAGAAGAAATCTGAAATTATATTCCCGGTATTCCACTTCCCTGGAAAGGAATTCGTCATCTTTTGTTTCCAATAATTCTATGATCAGGTCATGCGTTACTTTAAACTGGGCCATTCCTTTTTCCCAGGTATGATCATTCGGGTCAATTTCTCTCCAGTCCAGCTTTTCAAAAACAGCGAGATCTTTTTCTTCATCTTTTTCTAATCTTTTTAAGGTAAAATCCGCCCATGTGTTCATATGATAGAGCAGCTCAATTAGAGAATGAGAGCTCTCATTTGGTTTTTTATAAACAGTGGACGGATCAATTTCCTGTAAAATTTTCATTACAGGCCGGCCATACCAGGGTTCTCCGTTTAAAATGGAATGAAAAGCAGTAATGACAGATTCTATTTCTTTTCGCATATAGAGGTTAAATTTTCGGGCTGCGAAATAACAATAAATGAAGATAACGAAGGATTTTATTTTATAAACGGTATGAAATAAATTGACTTGAATGTTCTTTGCGAAAAATTAAATTCTTAAGCAAGGTTTAGCTTGCCGGCCGGCCTGGGTTTAAATCAGGGTAATTTCTTAAAGTAATCAGTAATTTTAGAGTCATTCTCAAATTATACTTATCATGAAAAAAATTTTTCTTTTTGTATTACCCGCAATTGTATTTTTTTCTTCGTGCCGCTACGTCACCGGTGAAAGGATCCGGGGAAATGGTAATTTAAAAACGGAAGAAAGGTCTCCCGGAAGTTTCAAAAGTGTTGCCTCTCATGGTTCTTTCAATGTGTATGTTTCAAGCGGGGAGCAATCAGTAAAAATAGAAGCAGAGGATAATTTGCTGCCGTATATTGAAACTTATGTTGATGGATCTGTGCTTCATGTCCAGGAAAAAGACAACTTCTGGCTTCGTCCCAGTCGCGAGGTCAAAATATTTGTTTCTTTACCTGATTTTGAGAGCATTCATTCATATGGTTCCGGTGATATTATTGGTCAATCAAAAATTACGAATTCATCAAAACTTAGCCTGGAAGTAAATGGCAGCGCCAATATAAAAATGGATATAGATGCTCCTGAAATTGATGCAGAGACTAATGGCAGCGGTGATATTGATCTTAAAGGATCGGTAAAATCCTGGGATGGTGAGATACATGGCAGTGGCAATATAAAAGCCATGGATCTGAAATCAGAAAATGCGATCATAAAAATTTATGGGAGCGGTGATGCAGATGTTTTTGCAGATGCTAAATTAGATGTACATGTAGCAGGTAGCGGGGATGTGCGTTACAGAGGAAATGCCCAGGTTTCGAGCAGCATCGCAGGTAGCGGGAAAGTGAAAAAGGTGGATTAGTGTGTTTAAAATCTGAAATTTAAAGTTCGAATTTCGGGTTTTTGATTTCGGATTTCATCACTTACTCAAATACATACTTCTGTCCTTGTATAATTGCCTGAAGTAAGGATCACGTAAGTCTTTTATGAAACGAATAGCCTCACCCGTTGATTTCATTTCGGGGCCGAGTTCGCGACTGACACCGGGGAATTTTTCAAAGCTGAAGACAGGCTCTTTGATAGCAAACCCCTGTAGTTTCTTTTCGAATTTGAAATCTTTTAATTTCTTT
>JBIOGV010000019.1:0-24734 GCA_044448365.1 Chitinophagales bacterium | reverse complement strand
TGCATAAAACCAGATCGCTAAAGCTGCACAAATCAATCCTCCGTAAAAGGTTAAACCGGCAGGAGAAAAAATGAATGAAGAGGGATCCTTTAAAAAATCGCTCCAGTTTTCAAATATATCAAACAACTTAGCCCCGAGTAAACCAAATATTAAAGCAATGATCGTGATCTCGCCTACCCGGTCATGAGGCCAGAAACGTATTTTCCGTAATTCCGGCTTGGATAGTTTCTGTTTATTTTTCTCCCACCATTTTACGCCCGCAAACACAAGACCCAAAACAATACCAGCCGGCCAGCTACCCAATCCCGAAAATATAAATGCCTGTGGGTCATTAGTTACGGAGCTATCCATGATAAAAAGGGCCAAGATTTTATAACCCAAAACAAACCCCAATAAAAAATTTAATAAGATCTCTGTCAGGGAAGCAGGTTTGCCAACTACTACGTTTATTTCAGTGGATTGTAACAGACCTTCCTTTCCTTTTCGTCTTAACTCTGCGGCAAGTGTCACTGCTGCTAAAATAAAAGCCAAAGCAACACAAAAGCCAAAAGAATTAATAAAACGAAGCGGTTTCCAGTCTATATTAAATAAGTCTTTGAATGCGTAATAAAGATTTGGATACATCTTCCGGTCTTAGATTTTATAAGGAAGCAATGTTATGAAATAAATCGATGATTTTTGCATTAATTAAAAAGCCTCCCATACTGAGAGGCTTTTGCAAATTTAGATGACGAATTAGTTACAATACTCCTCAAATGCACTGATAAGATTACGGGCAATTATTTGTGCCGGTCTGCCCTCAATCTGGTGTCTTTCGATAAAATGAACGAGCTCACCATTCTTAAATAACGCTATGGACGGTGATGATGGCGGATACGGTAATAAATGTTCACGAATTTTTCTTACGGCTTCTTCATCAAAACCCGCAAAACTTGTAGTGAGGTAATCAGGTTTTTTCTCCGTATTGGCTACTGCCATCAATAGTCCGGGACGGGCAGAGCCAGCTGAACATCCGCAGACTGAATTGATCATTACCAAAGTCGTTCCTTCCCGATTTAACTGGTCGGCGACTTCATTTGCAGTCAAAAGCTCTGTGAAACCATTATCGGTCAGCTCTTCTTTCATGGGTAATACGATCTCAGCTGGATACATAATTATTACTATTTAATTGTTGAAATAAATTATAGCAAAAATAGAAAAAAATTTGCAGTCAATCTTTAGAAACTATGGCAGTGTTTGAACATCAATTATGAAATTATGACACAGGAAATGAGGTACCAGGTACGAATCGTCAGAAAAAGGATAATAAAATGCTATTGGTATATGATTTGAAAACAAACAGGAAAATAAAATTCATTAACTCATAAAACAAAACAGCTATGACAGTTGTAAAATTTAATAACAAGCCTGCAAATGGTTTTAGCCTGCTGGATAACTTTTTTAACGAAATCCCAACCTTTTTTAAAGATGATTTCTCGTCCAGTATGAAAGATTTTGTTCCGGTCAACGTCAAAGAAACAAAGGAAGCTTATCAATTGGATGTGGTAGCACCGGGTTTTGAAAAGAATGATTTTAAAATTGACCTAGAAAAAAATATTCTTACTATTTCAGTTGAAAAGAAAAATGAAATAAAGAACGAGAGCGAAAAACAAATTCGGAATGAGTACAGTTATCGTTCTTTTAAACGCTCTTTTACTTTGGATGAAAAAATTGATGCTGAAAAAATTGATGCAAAATATGTTAACGGTGTCTTAACATTAAACCTTCCGAGAAAAGCGGAAGTCAAAGAATCAGCAAAACAGATCTCAATACAATAATTGATTTGCCGAAGATTTTCTCATAAGCAGTTGGTTTTGGTTTATACCCCCTCCGGATTTCTATCCTTGGAGGGTTTTTATTTTCTGTATCCGTTAAAAATAGCCTTCCTGCAACCAGACAAAGGATTGAAAACTGAATGATCAATCACAGGGCTGTTTACGTCTTGTATCGATCAGGTATTGAATTTTCCATTGCCCGTTAACAAAAACCAATTGAAATGAATCAACCCCGCAGTGACTGAATTTTCCTTCATAATAAAATTTGTAAGGTGCCCAAACCATTGCCAGGGCGCCATCTATTTTTACAGATTCAAAAACTATTTGTTCATCCGCAGATCCTTTTTTCAATCCGCCTATTAATTTGGCAAACTCATCCACTCTTTCATTTTCGATCACAGTGTTCCCCTCTTTATTTCTTCCGACACTTTGCAAAATAGCGCTGTCTGCAAATGCCGTTTCGATCATTGACGCATCTGAACTCTTCATTCCTTCAAATAATTGTTTTACGACTGCCTTAACAGAATCCTCAGCTGTTTGGGCATTTGAATAATTAGTTAACAAAACAATTGCAAATAGTAATATTAAAAAAATTTTCATGTTAAAAAGTTTAAGATTTTCCGGCAGGCAAATTGTCTTAATTAAAAATAAAATGTATTGTTATGAAAAAGATTAAAATTTTACAAGCGGTCATTTTTCTGGCATTTGTTGTTTTGCTGGCAGGTTGCGCGCCCGGCAGAGTCTATTCTTATTACCCGGCCCGTTCTTCAGCCTCGTTTTCATTGATCCTTGATCCGGGACCGGGTGTTTATACTACCAGGTACTATGATGGCCGATATTATTATCGCAGCCCCGAAGGATATACGTATTGGAGAGGCTATGATAATCGTTACTATTTGGACAGATCATATTTAAACAGGGGCCATTATGATAAAAGAGAATATAATGAATGGCATCGGAATTACAATAATCATGGCAGACATCATTATTAAAAATCTCAGGAACCAGATCACAAACGTCAATAATAGCCGGTTAAGATTTTAAACTTAAAACTGGAAATTGTCCGTGATTTGATGTTTGTAATTTGGTTTCTTTTCTCTTGCTTACATATAACCTAGAATTTTCAACATACTTTGGGCTGTTTGTTCTTTGGCATATAGCGTATCAACCAGTTTCCCATTTTTATCGTACCCTATAATTACATGTTTTGGGGAAGGAATCAGGCAATGTTTGATCCCGCCATAGCCACTGATCTGATCCTGGTATGCTCCTGTATGAAAAAAACCAACATACAACGGTTCACCATTATTGATCTTTGGAAGAAATACTTCATTGATATGTTCCTCTGAGTCATAATAGTCATGACTATCGCAAGTCATGCCCCCCAAAACCACGCGTTGATAATCCGCGTCCCATTTGTTGATCGGCAGAAGAAGAAACCGCTCTCCTATTCCCCATGTGTCTGGCAGCGTTGTTATAAACGACGAATCGATCATATACCAGATCTCACGATCATTTTGCATTTTTTGACCAACGACACTATAAATATGAGCCATACTTTCACCGACCGTATAACTGCCAAACTCGGTGTATATATCCGGCATCGGCACCTTTGCTTTTTTGCAGGCTGATTTTATATTCCCAACGATCTCGTTGATCATAAACTGATAATCGTACTCAAATCCCAATGAATGTTTGATGGGAAACCCACCGCCGATATTAATTGAATCCAGTTCGGGGCAAATTTTTCTAAGCTGACAATAAAGATTGATGATCTTATTTAATTCACTCCAGTAATAAATGTCGTCTTTGACCCCCTTGTTCAAAAAGATATGAAGCACCTTGAGTTGAAACTTACTTTCATATCCTTCGATCCTGTCAACATAAAACTCAAGTATGTCTTTTGCACGAATGCCCAGGCGGGATGTATAAAATGGAAAGGTCGGTTCCTCTTCCGCGGCCACACGAATACCCAATTTAAATGGAACTTTTACCGCTTTAGCATACTCTCTTAATTCTTCTTTATTATCCAAAACCGGGATCACATTATTAAATCCTGAATTCAAAAGGTTGGCAATTCTTCTTGTATAATTTTTTTGTTTGAAGCCATTGCAAATGACCTGTATCTCTTTTGTGATCTTTTTCTTCTCGTATAATTTTTTTATGATCTCGATATCGTAAGCATAAGAAGTTTCCAGGTGAATATCATGTTTGAGGGCCTCTTCTACCACGTAACTGAAATGAGAGCTCTTGGTACAATAGCAATAAAAATATTTCCCTTCGTATTTATGTTTTTTGAAAGCCGCAGCGAACATTTGCTTGGCCTTTTTTATCTGTAACCCGATCTTTGGAAGATAACTAAGTTTCAAAGGCGTGCCGTATTTATCAATCAATGCCTTTACATCTACTTCGTTGAATTGCAGGTAACCGTCTTTTACATCAAATCCTTCCTGGGGGAAATTGAAGGTTTGCTGAACGAGGTCATAATAAGAATTAGTCATTAATAAAATAATGGGTTAACAGAAAGCAATCTGTTTAGCGGGAACAAATGTAATCGTTTGATATTTTTTTGGAAGAAAATTTTTTCGTGGTCAACTTTTATAACCCTGCGGGTCTTTTATTTGACCTTCTCGCCGCCGCAGGATTGCTCCGGGAGGACAAGGATAAAAATTAAAAACCGCCCCAACAAGTCGGGACGGTGCAATTGTTCTCTCAAGTAAAGCAAGACGCTTATTTAACTTCGGCTACAAGGTTTTTGAATGTTTCAGGATTGTTCATGGCAAGATCTGCAAGTACTTTGCGATCAAGATCAATTCCTTTCTCACTCAATTTATGAATGAATTCTGAGTAAGTCAAACCTTCTGCACGGACAGCTGCGTTGATACGGGCGATCCACAACTGGCGATAATTTCTTTTTTTAAGCTTGCGGCCCACATACATGTAGGTCATTCCTTTTTCCACGACGTTCTTGGCGACGGTGTAAACGTTTTTACGTTTGCCATAGAACCCTTTGGCTTGTTTGAGTATTTTCTTACGGCGTGCTTTACTGGCAACCGAATTTACTGAGCGAGGCATATTTGAATAATTTTAAATTTTAGAATTTTGGAAGTGAGGCCGGAAGTCAGAGGTCGGACATCTGACTTCTTACTTCAGTCTTAATAAACGCTTCACAAAATCCAGGTTAGCTTTTGATACGCTGCCGTCTTTGCGAAGATTACGTTTGCGTTTTTTTGATTTTTTGGTCAGAATGTGACGCTTGAAACTCTTTTGATGAGTGATCTTTCCTGTGCCGGTTACCTTAAATCTTTTTTTGGCACTGGAGTTTGTCTTTACTTTAGGCATTTTACATGCTTTTTAAATTACACCTTTGAGGCGCTGGCGCTCAGGCGCCATCCTTGTAGAACCTCTTCAGGCAATGGTTTCCGGTAATCCCGATAGCTATCGGAAGAAAGAACTGTATCCCTTGCGGGGCCGCAAAGATAAAGGTTTTCAATTAAGAAGGCAAAGGAAAATTAAAGAGGTTTCACAAATTCCAACAGTTCCTGTTTGTTCAGGGTATAAACATTTTAATCCTCTGAAACTATTGGAACATTATCTTGCAATCTATGTTTCGGCTGAACAAAATATCATTGACCCAGTTCAGGAATTATCAAAACCGCTCCATAGGGTTTACGGAAAGAATAATTGGAATTTCCGGCCGCAATGGCATTGGAAAAACCAACCTGCTTGATGCGATCCATTATCTCTGCTTCACCAAAAGTTATTTCACCCGTTTTGATGGAAATAATATTTTGCTGGGCCATGATGGATTCAGGCTGGAAGGTGAATTTGAACTTTGGGGTAAAAAAGAAAAAGCAATTTGTGTTCTCAAAGAAACCGGCAAAAAAGAATTTTCAATAAACGATCAGTTCTATGAAAAATTTTCCCAGCACATTGGTCACTACCCCTGCGTTGTCGTTGCGCCTGATGATATACAAATCATAACCAATGGAAGTGAAGAACGAAGAAGATTTATTGATACCATCCTGTCGCAACTTAATGCAGACTATTTGCAACAGCTGATTCATTATAATAAAATTCTGCAACAGCGAAATTCCCTGTTACGATCTTTTGCTGAAACGGGAAATAAAGATATTTCTCTCCTGGATGTTCTTGATAAGCAGTTATCAAAACCCGGGGAGATCATCTTTGAGAAGAGAAAGGATTTTTTAGTTGCATTTCTGCCGGTAGTGAAGCAGTTGTATAATGAGATTGCCAGGCAAATTATCCAAAGGAACTCACCGGGAGAGAACTTAAACCTTTTTTATAATAGTGAATTGCTGCTGGCCTCTTTCCCTGAATTGCTTAAAACCGGTCAGACAAAAGATTTGATGGCGATGAGAACAACCAGTGGTATCCATAAAGATGACCTGGAGTTGAATCTGAATGACCGGGGATTTAAGAATATTGCCTCGCAGGGGCAAAGAAAAAGCTTGTTATTTGCCCTGAAACTTGCAGAAATGGAGGCCTTAAAAAAAGAAAAAAAGGTTTCGCCTCTATTATTACTGGATGACGTTTTTGAAAAACTCGACGAACAAAGAGTAACAAACCTTCTTCAGCGCGTTTGTGTGGAAAATAATGGACAGATCTTTATTACTGATACAAGTAAGGAACGGTTGCAGCAGCATTTGTCGGCCCTGGATGTCCCTTACCAACTTATTGAGTTGTGAGATAAATTAAAAAATTGGTAGCCTGTCGTCATCTATTCAATTTTATCTATTATCTATCTTTGAACTATGGGCGAATACTCAATGAGTGATGCAATAAAAAAATTTCTCGATGAAAGCCGCATTAAAGGCGGCATTCAGGCACTGCAAATTGAAGATGCATGGGAGCAAATCATGGGGAAAACTATAGCAAGGTATACAGATAAACTCAGGATCATCAATGATACATTATTTATCACTACACATGTGGCTCCGTTAAAACAGGAACTTATTTTCCAAAAAGAAAAAATTGTACAACGGGTAAATGAAGCCCTTGGACAAAAAATCATCACCAAAATTGTGGTACAGTAATCAGGCGAAAATATAGGATTGGTCTTCCTCGGGATCAAATATATCCATGCGGTTCTCAACCACCTCGTGAATAATGTCATCCGAAGAAACGATTCCCTTAAAATCAAACCCGTCAAATACAGGCAAAAATCTTACACTATGCTGCTGCATGGTGCGCATGCACTTTTCCACAGTATCTTCTGTGGTAACTACCGGTAACCTTGTGTTCATTATTTCACGAACCAAAGTTTTATTTAGAAGCTTTCTTCCAAAAACGATCCTGGTCGCTATATCATGATCAGTAAGCAGGCCTAAAAATCCTTCATCATCATTTAATACCACCAAATAATCAACATTCTCAGAACGCATTTGCTGCAAAGCATCAGTGACAAACGATACAGGGGAAACAGAGTGCAGATGCACTTGTTTGCGATTAAGAATGGACGTTATCGGTTCCATGGTTTTCAATTGTTGTGTCTTTGTCACAGGACTTAGACTGGTTAGTAATAAAACATCTTCTTCCAGTGGAACAATTATCGTGCGAAAAATCGTAACACTAACAATTTACAAAAATTAAACCATTATAAATGTGATGTGAGAAAAAAAATAATAAGTTATTAATGCATCGTCACGCGGGGATCTATAACACCGTACAAAATATCCGAAAGAATATTAATGACAATAAAAAAACTGGCAGATACCAATACTGATCCCATTACCACCGGGAAATCGAGCTTTTCCAAAGCGTCAACGGTAACTTTACCGATCCCTTTCCATCCAAAAATATATTCCACAAAAAAAGCGCCCGCAAGCAATTCAGCAAACCACCCAGTAACAGCAGTTATAACCGGGTTTAAGGCATTCCGCAGGCCATGCTTCCATATTACAACTCCTTTAGCCAAACCTTTTGCATAAGCTGTCCGGATATAGTCCTGGTCAAGTACGTCAAGCATAGCGCTGCGGGTAAGTTGGGTGATTATCGCAAGCGGCCTGATGCCTAAGGTAATAGCAGGGAGTATTAAATTTTTTAATACAAGATGTTTTTCACCGGTCACTTCATCAATGTCAAACCAATTGCCGGTAATATGCAGTCCTGTCCATGAACTTAAAACAAACCCAAATATGTAGGCTATAAGAATCCCCATAAAAAATGAGGGGGCCGATATTCCAACAAGGCTTGCAAAAATAGAAGAGGTATCCAGCCAGGTGTTTTGCTTTACCGCTGCTAAAACCCCCAGGGGGATGCCAATAACTATAGCGATCAGCATTGCGGTAAAGGCTAAAAGCAAAGTCCCGGGAAGAGCCTCCATTAAAATTCTCCCCACTTCTCTTTTTGATTGATAGGAATGTCGCAGGTAAGGAATCTTCAGTCCGAATTTTGTATTGCCACCGATAAAAATACCTGTCAGGTTTTTCTTTTGAATATCTTCCTTATTGTACACACAAACCGGGGAAACATCGTTGAGATAATAAATAAACTGTTTCCATTTCGGTTGATCCAGGTAAAGCTCTTTCCGGATATTAGCCTGTGTGGTCGAATCGCCGGTTTGGCCCATTACCAACCGGGAAGGGTCACCAAACCCCTGGAATAAAAAAAACACCACCATCACAACTCCTATTAATACAAGCAAGCCGTACAGAATTTTTCTGATGATATATTTTATCATACGGGTTAGTTCTTATTGCTGGTCATCTATTGAGCTCGACTTTACAATTCCTTTTACTATGGCAGGTCTTTTTCAGCGCTTTTTATCCTTTTATAGCTCCATTTATTTACGACGGTCCCTTGCTTTAATAAATACAAGCAGGGATTGGTTCTTGCTGCAGTTCGAATAGCGGTAAAATCACATTCTAAAACCTGGATACCGGAAAATGGGGTTTTTTGCAAAGTCATTACTGCCTCATGAACCGATGCAGTCACAATATAAACTGGGATATTTTTCTGGTTTGCGGTCTTCGTTAAGCTTTCAAAATCTTTTTGCCAGTAGCTGACGGGAGTTGAAAAGTTTTCACAAAAAAGTAAAAGACAATAAGGTTGTGAAAGAATGATCGTGGTTGAATCTGCGCCTGATGGGGTTTTCAAAGAAAATCCTTTGATAGCAGGATCCGCATTTCCTTTGCGAACCAATTTATCGATCCGGTCCTTAAAACTATATGTGTTAAGATCAGCGGGTAACTCACTGGGCGCAAATTCAAATTGCTTACCGTTTTTTTCATAAATAAATCTTATGGCAAAACTATCCTCCACAGAACCCGGCGGGGGTTTCATTTTTTCAGAAATATTATTCCCTTTTTTAAACGGAAGACAATCTGCAAATGGCAAATAATTTAAAACATACCATTGCAAAGCAAAACTTAAGACCGCGGAAGCAGCAATGATTACAAAACTTGTTCTGCCGGAAAAAAAAGGTTGAATATTTTTTTTAAAAGCAAACAGAAAAATGATCAGTGCAGATAAAACAATATCCTTTAAAAATGAAGTTTTAGGAGTAATGGGCAGGCAATCACCAAAGCAACCACAATTCGTAAACTTTCCCGAGTAAAAAGCATACGCCGTTAAAAAAGTGAAGAAAATGATCAGCAATAATAACAGCCAGCTGAACAGTTTCATCCGCCACCCCAATAACAAGGCAACGCCGGCAATAATTTCAAAGACAATCATGAATACAGAAAGCGACAAAGAATGATCGTGAAGAAACAGGAAAAGATTTATAAGAATATCCTTCAGAAAAAAATTATTGTGCTCCAGGCCTGAATTCCAGATCTCAAAAAATTCTTTCATTTTGTAACTCAGGCTCAACGGGTCATTGGCTTTCACAAGGCCGGAAACAATAAAAAGAACGCCGACAAGTACGCGAATCAGGTTAAGAAGAAACTTCATTCATTTAGTTTGTTGTTAAAGATTCCTATCAATCACCGGTAAGGGTTTATCTTAGCTTCAAAAGTAATAAACAATTAATGTTTACATTAAACTGTAATGAAAGATTACTGATCATTGATAGACCTGTTGTGATGGGAATTATCAACGCGACTCCTGATTCATTTTATGAGGGCAGCAGATTTTCCGGGGCGGATAAAATTCTGTTTCAAGCTGAAAAAATGATCAATGAGGGAGCCAAAATCATCGATATAGGCGGCCAAAGTACCCGGCCGGGAAGTGAACCGGTTACTAAAGAAGAAGAACTAAAAAGAGTTATTGATGGCATTGAAGCGGTTCACAAAAAATTCCCGGATACAATTATTTCAATTGATACTTATTATTCCTTTGTAGCAAGCAGATGTGTTGAGGCAGGAGCCGGCATCGTAAATGATATCAGTTCAGGATCCCTGGATAAAGAAATGATCTCAACGGTTGCCATGCTTAAAGTTCCTTATGTCATTATGCATATGAAGGGAACCCCGCAAACCATGCAGCAACATACAACTTATGATAATATAATGAGTGACGTCATTGATTTTTTCATTCAGAAAAAGAATGAATGCCGGAAAGCCGGTATTTATGATGTGATCATTGACCCGGGATTTGGTTTTGCAAAAACAATTCAGCAGAATTTTGAGCTTCTTAAAAACCTTTCAGTATTTAAAAACCTGGATGTTCCGATATTGGTGGGTATTTCGCGGAAAGCAACCGTTTATAAAACTCTGGGTATTCCGGCAGGGGAAGCATTGAACGGAACCACGGTTTTAAACACGATTGCATTGATGAATGGAGCAAATATGCTGAGGGTACACGATGTAAAAGAAGCAAAGGAAGCTATAAAGCTGGTATGCCAGGTGTCAGATAAAAAATAATAACCAGAACCGGATTTCTTTCCCTTGCAAAAAAATAAAAAGCAACCTGAACAGATTGCTCTCTATCATCACATCAGGGCGACACTCTTCAAACGGCGCTCAATGTTTAACCTTGTTTTTCATAGTCGGGATTGGTATATGGGGGAATTAATAGTGCAGGATCGTGGCTGGTTTCAAAGGGAGGCGGAAACAACTGACCGGATCTTGGATTAAAAACGGAGCCGATCATAATTGATCGTCAATCGTAAATAAAAAAGGGCCAAAAGCTTATTTAAAAAAGCAAAGTTCCGCAATTTATTGTTTCAACAATTATTTTTTTCGTTTAGTTGTGTCAAACTTTGGTAAAGACATTTTTGGAGTTACAGGTTTTTCTTTAACATCGAGCAGTTCTACTTCAAAAATTAAATTCTGATAAGGTTTCCCTCCCTGCATAACCGGACTGGCGCCATTTCCCAGCACTGCCGGAACATAAATCCTTGCCTTGCCTCCCTTTCGTAATAAACGAACCCCTTCATCAAACCCGGGCATCATTGTACCTGAGCCAACCGCGAACTGAAGTGGTTCTATATGGTGAAAAGAACTATCCATGTTTGTATCGAATGTCTTGCCGGCAAAGGTGGTGCCCCTATATTTTAATGAAACGAATTTGCCTGAGTCTGCCTGCATTCCGCTTCCGGCATTGATCACTTCTACGTAGGCACCTTTTGGAGTTTTTTGCGCTTTTATTTTGTTTGAGGCAAGGTAGTCTTCGATTTCCTTATTTTCCTTTACTGATTCACCGGCCATTTCCTTCAGTTCCTGCTCTTGGGCAATTTTCATTTCTTTTGTATTATCCAGACGTCCAAGACTGTCAGAAGTAAACAGGTCTGCTACTTTAAAATTAAAAACGATACGATCACCTCTCTTCATAAACGGAGGAAGACTCGGCATTTTACCCTTTAATATTAATGAATCGATCAGCATCACAGTTACTGCACTGTCGCCCTTGTGCAGCATTGTAAATATTTCAGTTGGGCTATAGTCACTATTGAGCAAACTGGCATCAATGGGTTGATAAGCCGGCATTTTCCCGTAATTCGTCTGCAAAACGGAATCATTTAGCTTTTGCTGAAAATATAACTTCAAAACATTTCCTGTTCTTGCCTCCGGACCCTTACTATCCTTTGTCGATATGATCTTATATAGTAAACCGGTTTTTGTTTTTTTGTAATCAAGTTTACCACAACCGGCAATTACGATCATTGCCGCAAATAACGATGCTAACCTGGGGTTGTACTTCATTTAATTAATATTTATTGTAATAGTGATTCATTTTCTCTCATTACTTTTTTGAATTTTCTTACCGTCTCTGTTAAAGAGTCGCTGCTGCGTCCTCCGGAAGCGTTGAAATGACCGCCACCCTCAAAATATTTTCTCGCAAAGGCATTGCAATCAAAATCTCCTTTGCTTCGAAAACTCCATTTCCTTTCTTCATCCCTGTCTATTACCAATGCCACCAATTTAATTCCCTGTATAGTCATTGGATAATTAACCAGGCCCTCAGTATCGCCGGTTTTGATATTGAATTTAAGGAGGTCCAGTTTTGGAATTGCGATCAAAGCTGTGTTGTATTCATAAAAAATCTCCATCCTGTTCAGCAAAACATTTCCAATAAACCGAAGACGATTCTCCAGGAAATTATCATATAATGCCTCATGAATCGGGGCATGAAGCAAACCTTTATCTTTTAAATCGGCCACCAATCTATGCACATTCGCTGATACGCTTGTAAATCTGAATGAGCCTGTGTCGGCAACAACCCCTGCATAAATGCATTCGGCCACTTCTGTTGTTATTTTATCCTTATGACCGGATGCCAGGATAAAGTCATAAAGCAATTCACAGGTTGAACTGCGCGTAGAATCGCTGATGCCATAATCAAAACTCTTTTCATCCGGCTCTGCATGATGATCGATCAATATTTTTATACATTTTAATGAAGCGAGCCTGGAAGCTAAATTTTTGGTGCGGGCAAAATTATTGAAGTCAAGGCAAAACAACCATTCAGCTTTTTCAAGCTCAGTCTCAGCCTTCTGTTTTTGCAGCTCATAATCCAAAACTTTTTTGCTTCCCGGCATCCAGTTTACCCATCCCGCCCAATTGGTGGGAGATATTACCGTAACCTGGTGACCAAGCTGTATCAGAAAATTATAAAGGCCCAGCGATGAGCCCATAGCATCTGCATCAGGTTTTTGATGAGTGGTAATAACAATACTGACCGGCTTATCAAGCAAAGGGAATATCTCGTTGATCGCTTTCATTAAAGGCAGCGAAGATAAGAGTTTGTCCTATATCGCCGCCATAGAGGGTTTTCCGTACAAATAGTTTCCCATCCATAAATAAATAATTGTTCGGAATTTTATTTATTATTTTTTTTGTCTATGACAACATATAACTGGAAACAATTCATCAAACGAATAACTGTTCATGCCGAACCTCAAACTATTTTTAATTCATGGGCAACACAGGATGGTCTTGAAACGTGGTTCTTAAGGTTGGCGGAATTCAAAACGCCAGCCGGAATGCCCAGGCAAAGAAAAGAGCTTATTCAAAAAGGTGACCGGTATAAATGGCTATGGTTTGGTTATGATGATACCTTTGCGGAAGAAGGTGAGATTCTTTTTTCGAATGATAAAAATGAATTGCAATTCAGCTTTTCCGGTGGCTGCATCGTTAAAATGACAATTAAAAAAGAGGCAGGCGAAACTATTTGCGAATTGCAGCAGTCAATGCCGATGGATGATGAAGCTCAACAACGATATTTTTTTATTGAATGCGGGAAAGGATGGACATTTTACATGACCAATCTTAAGTCAATTTTAGAAGGAGGCATTGACCTTCGCAATAAGAATGAAAAAATACAAAATGTGATCAATGCCTGATTCCGCATTAAGCCTTATATCTTTTTACCGCCGGAAAAATATTTTCACCGGCTCAAGATCATTTTTAACCGAAAAACAATAAATATCCCGGCATCACGATTCCTATCTTCGCTTAGCTATGACAACGATCCAACGACCAACGAAACAAAAGATATTTACCTCCTACCAGGTTTTCATCATTGCTATTTTGGCAATCCTTCAATTTTCAGTGATCCTTGACTTTATGGTTCTTTCTCCATTGGGAGCCATGCTTATTGAAAAATTACACATTAAAACAGCACAGTTTGGTTTAGTAGTATCGGTATATGCTTTCAGTGCCGGCATTTCCGGGTTGCTGGCTGCAGGTTTTGCCGACAAATTTGACAGGAAAAAATTTCTTCTTTTCTTTTATGCAGGTTTTCTTGGAGGAACTTTTCTTTGCGCCATTGCGCCCAACTACCAGTTTTTATTACTGGCCAGAATTGTAACCGGGATATTCGGCGGTGTGATCGGCTCGGTTAGTTTCGCCATCATAAGCGATCTTTTTAAAATAGAAGTAAGGGGCCGTGTAATGGGTTTTGTACAAATGGCCTTTGCAGCAAGCCAGGTTCTCGGGCTTCCGATCGGGCTTGTTTTAGCAAATCATTTCGGATGGCATGCACCGTTCTGGATGATCGCAGGCTTTGGTATTATCGTCGGCATTGTCATGATCATGTACATGAAGCCGGTTACGGATCATTTAAAAATAAGATCTGATCAGCGTCATCCTTTTCATCATCTTATAAAAACGATCTCGCAATCAAATTACATTCGTGCATTTCTTGCCACGACTTTGCTGGCAACCGGTGGATTTATGTTAATGCCATTCGGGAGCGCATTCGGGATTTTCAATCTTGGACTTACACTCAAACAGCTACCGATCCTTTATGGAGTTACAGGAATATTTTCAATTGCATTTGGACCTCTTATTGGAAAGCTAAGCGATAAGATCGGGAAGTACGAAATCTTTGTTGCCGGTTCTTCAATAAGTATGATCATGGTTGCCATCTACACCAATCTTGGCATTACTCCCTTGTGGTTAATAATTATTCTGAATGTTTTCTTGTTTGCAGGCATTTCGTCAAGAATGATCTCCTCTTCAGCATTAATGACCGCTGTACCTGAGCCACAGGACCGGGGAGCATTTATGAGTATCAACGCTTCTGTTCAGCAAATTGCAGGAGGCTTTGCTTCTGCTATTGCCGGTTTAATTATTGTGCAAACAAAAAGCGGTTCATTGGAACATTACAACCGGTTGGGGTATGTGGTTATAGGCACGATGACGATCACGCTCATCATGATGTATTTCCTGAACAAATATGTACAGGGCAAAAAGATCAAATCATTTACACCGGCGGTCCTGGAAGATGAAACAGCATTCGCAATTGACTAGATTGAGCAACTTCAATAAAAAGAGTGATACCCATCATATTTATTTTAAAATTTAAAAATGAACTTAGGTTCTTTTTATGGAGGTATTATGGCAAAAAGAACAGAAACTTTCAGCATCAATGGCGAACAGTTGCTGAAAAAAGTAAAAGAACTTATTGAGGAAGGTAATATCAGGAAGATCACGATCAAGGATAAGAGTGGAAAAGAGCTGATGACCTTTCCGTTGACAATTGGCGTTGTTGGTGCTGTGCTGGCGCCGATACTTGCGGCCGTAGGAGCATTGGCTGCCTTAATTGGAGAGTGCACTATTTCAGTAGAGAGAGAAGAATGAAAACTTAATTCAAAATGAATGATATGAATCCGATGGAAATTTTCCGCCAGGAAGCACCCGGCGTTGCAAAGGCTTTTGATGACCTTATTCAATCGCTCATTGATTCAAAAGGCCTGGATGAAAAGACAAAGCAACTCATATATATTGCCATGAAAGCCGCACAGGGAGATGAAACGGCTGTAAAATTTCATGTGCAAATGGCAATCAAACTTGGGGCTGCTAAACGTGAAGTAGTAGATGCTATTCTGATGACTCTTACTGTCGCCGGCCTCAAAGGTGTTGTTACCTGTTTGCCCGGAGCCGTAAAAGAATTTGAAGGGCAATTTTCAAAAAATTAGTCCGTTATCCCCGCGATCTCTTTTTATGACTCCGATTTTTGCAATCCATAACAGGGTGGAGTTTGCCGATCATTTTTATATTTTAAGTTTCTCTGGCAAATAGCTGGTTATTGTAACTGTGCAGATAACCCGAATTTAATCGGTTGTTCATATTTAGGTGAAAACTATTAGGAGCATACAACATAAGTTCTTTATTTTTACAAAAACATCTTCAATGAACATTTTCGTGGCTGGTCTGCCATACGACTTGGATGATGCCGAACTGGAAGAAATATTTGAAAAATTCGGCAAAGTCAACTCTGCTAAAGTTGCTACTGATAAAGAGACAGGCAAAAGCCGCGGATTTGGTTTTGTAGAAATGCCTGTGGAGTCAGAAGCAAAGGAAGCTATCGAAGGGCTCAATAATATTTCTCTTGGCAAGAAACCTCTTGTAGTAAAAGCTGCAGAAGACCGTGCCAGCGGAAGTGGTGGCGGTGGAGGATATCGCGGCGGCGGTAACAGCGGTGGCTATCGTCCGGGCAACAGAAGCGGAGGAGGCGGTGGTTATAATAAATTTAGCGGCAATCGGAATCGTTACTGACTAAAATTTTATTTCACCTAATTTTTCAAGCGCATACACAATGCAGGTTACGTGCATGGCCTGCAGGATCTTATTTTCTTTTATGAAAGTCTTTAGCTCGTCGATAGTATACAACTCCACATCTATGTTTTCATTTTGATCCAGTTTTTGCTCATGAGTTTTTTTACCACCCGTAGCCAAAAAAAGATGCATCCAATTATTATTGGTTGACGGGTTTGGAGAAATTCTTCCGAGATACTCATATTCTTTAAAAGAATATCCTGTTTCTTCGAGCAATTCTCTTGCAATAGCCTCCTGTAAATTTTTATCAGTATCATCTACACATCCACCGGGAATCTCAAGGCATACATCTTCGATAGCATGACGGTACTGTCTCACCATGACCACTTTTTTATCTTCCGTCAATGCCATGGCCGTAACCCAGGTTGGAAATTCGTAAACATAATAAGGATCTACAATTTTCCCATCGGAAGTTTCACACCTGTCCTTACGAACAGAGAACCATAGGTCTTTGAAAAGATACTCTGAAGAAAGAATTTTCCACTTCATGAAAAAATATTCAATGCTCAATATTCAATTGAGCATTGTAAATTGAATATTGAATATTTGTTACCATCCCATCTTCTCCCTGAGTGTAGTAATATGCGCTACATGATGTTTTCCATGCCATGCATAATTTCCCAGCATGGTCCATAATCTCATCGTTTTTTTATGTTCAGGATGAAAAACAGTCCGGTTATTCCATTCATCATCTGTTACATATTTCAGTGCTTCATACCAGCGAAGATGCAAGGCATGCAATAAAGTAATGGAAATATTTATAGGAAGTTTTTGCACATCATTCATCTCAGCCCAAAGTTTTTCATCGTATGGTTTGATCGTTGGATTATCTTCTGTCAGCGCCAGCTTAAACCGGCAATAAGCA
Organism: Chitinophagales bacterium; assembly: GCA_044448365.1. GTDB lineage: Bacteria > Bacteroidota > Bacteroidia > Chitinophagales > Chitinophagaceae > VBAU01. Next base: position 7,587 of record JBIOGV010000019.1, on the reverse strand, counting down.
TTCATATGACTATCTGCCACATGGTGTACCAGTTGATGAACCGTCCATCCTCCCTCACGATAAGGAGTATGCAATTGTGACTCATCTAAGTTCAATATCGCATTTTCTAATAAATGTGGAAGAAATTTCAAATCTGCAAGCCATTCCACTTTTTGTTCAATCGAAAATGGCTGTGGCTCGTACTTACCAATCGGGTATCGTGGATCTGTCATAACTGTCATATAAGTCATATAGGTCAGTGATAAAAAAAATTTCAGCCTTCAGAACTTAGTAACAAAAATAAAACAACAAATCTAAGTCCCCCCTTTGGGGGACAGGGGGCTTTAATCTTCTCTTAGAGAATGTCCTGTCAGATGAATAAATACATCTTCAAGATTTGCTTTCTTTACTTCCCTGGGTCTTTCAAAACCTGAAGCCACGAGTTCATCTATCATTTGGTCAGGACTATTCAAGGCAATGATCTTTCCTGAATCAATCACCGCTACCCTATCACATAAATATTCTGCCTCATCCATATAATGAGTGGTAATGATCACCGTAGTTCCCCTGCTACGAATGTCTTTTACAAGCTCCCACAAACTTCTCCGTGCCTGCGGATCGAGGCCGGTTGTAGGTTCATCCAGGAAAATAATTTTTGGATCATTGATCAATGTGGTAGCAACGGAGAATCGTTGTTTTTGACCGCCGCTCAATTGTTTAAACTGTGATTTTGCTTTTTCTGTAAGATTTACCATTCCCAACAGTTCCATCGGCTCCATATTCTTATTATAAAGACCGCAAAAAAGTTCGATCAACTCTACCAAATTTAACCCGGGGTAATAGCCGCTTGTTTGTAGCTGAACCCCAATAATTTTTTTGATCTCATCAGGTTGTTTATCCAGATTATGCCCGTCTACAAAAACGTCACCCCTGGTTTTCGAACGTAAAGTTTCAATGATTTCTAATGTGGTGGATTTGCCGGCTCCATTGGGGCCAAGCATTCCGAAAATCTCATTTTCGTACACATCAAAGCTGATCCCTTTTACTGCTTCGAAGTTTCCATAATGCTTAACAAGATTCTTTACTGAGATGATCGTTTTCTTTTCCATAGAACAGCAATTTACTGCAAAAAGTTTTTGAATATTCTATCAATATTTTGATCGGTTGGTTTTATAACGACCCATTATTTTATCTGCAACAACAAATAGAAGACCGATTATAAGGAATGTAGCTGTTAATCCTGCGCAGTTCAGTAATACACGGCTATATCCCAACTTGTTCAAGTCGATGAATGGATAAGGGTAAAAACCTTCGATCTTACCGCGAATCATTGCGTAGAATAAATAAAAAAGCGGAAAAATCAACCACCAAAAAGCATGTTTCCATTTCAGAGAACCTTTAAAGACAAGAAATACCCAATAAATTAAAAATAAAACAGGAACCGCCACATGTAATAACTCGTCCGCTACCCACTGAAGACCTGTCGGTCTCCAGAGAGGTCTTAAAATAATATTATAAACGAGTCCGACTATAAAAATATAAACCGCTATTGCTGAAACTGAAAACGGCTTTGAAAAAAATCGACCCGGGGAAGAAGATGATTTTATCAAAATAATCGCCAGGCTGACCGCCACCAGCAAATTACTAAGTATGGTAAAGAATATAAAGAATCTTCCAATAGCCTGTAATGGCGTCATTCCATTGCCCGGCGTGTTATTGATCAAAATAAATAACTGGAGAACTAAGGCAAACCAGGCTATGATTGCAATGAATATTTTGAAAATAGCAGCTAATATCTGCCTGTTCATACATAAATTTAATTACAGAAAGATAAGAACTAAAATATTGCAGTGCCTGTTTTGGTTTGGTCTAAATGTTTCCGTTTATTTTTGAATGATGAAATGGCTGATCATATTATTTTTTATTCCATCCTTTAGTTTTTCCCAAACCTTTACTCAGCAGGAAATAAGCAGGTTCAAAATTGAAGCTCAACAAGTGACGATCATTCGTGATAACTGGGGTATTCCGCACATTTATGGCAAAACAGATGCTGATGCGGTGTTTGGATTGTTGTATGCACAGTGCGAAGAAAATTTTCAAAAGGTGGAAGAGAATAATCTTGAAATGATGGGCAGGTTATCAGAAATCGGCAAAGCCGGGTTGTACGACGATCTTGAAATGCGACTAATTTATGACAGCAGTGCTGCAATAAAAGATTATAAAAACTCACCGGCATGGTTTAAAAACCTGTTGGATGCGGCAGCAGATGGAGTAAATTATTTTCTTTACAAACATCCCGGAGTTAAACCACAAATATTGAAACATTTCAAGCCCTGGTTTGCACTCATGCGTACAAATGGAAGTATCTCCGCAACACAAACAGGAGGATTAACCATACAGGATATGAGAAGTCTGTACAAGGTTGACGATATTCCCATCTCTTTCAATGAAAAACAATTTCCGGTCAATGAAACCGGTGAAACAGGATCGAATGGTTTTGCAGTGGCACCCTCTAAAACGATCTCTAAAAATGCAATGATTTACATAAACCCTCACGTTACTTTTTACTATCGAACCGAAATGCAAATGGTAAGTGATGAAGGATTGAATGCGTATGGCGCCGTTACCTGGGGAACATTCTTTATTTTCCAGGGGTTCAATGAACACTGCGGGTGGATGCATACTACAAGCGATGCCGATGTAGCGGATTTGTATAAAGAAAAAATAGAAAAAAGAGATGATTCTTTGTTTTACCTGTATGATGGAAAATGGTTTCCCGTAAAAAGTAAACAAATAACGATTGTTTACAAACAGGATAGTAGCCTTAAGAAAGAAAAATTTACTGTTTACAAAACAGCTCATGGCCCGGTAATGGGAATCAGAAACGGAGATTGGCTAAGTCTTAAAGAAAATAATCGTTCATTAACTGCACTGATGCAATCATGGCTGAGAACAAAGGCGAAAGGTTTTGAAGATTTCAGGAAAATAATGGACATGCGATCAAACAGTTCTGACAATACTGTTTTCGCAGATGACAAAGGAAACATTGCATACTGGCATGGCAACTTTATTCCGAAACGTGATGCAAGACTGGATTGGAGTCAGCCTGTTGATGGCACGACCTCCGCTACGGAATGGAAAAGCATTCATACACTGGACGAAATGGTTCATGTATACAATCCTACAAGCGGATGGATACAAAATTGTAATTCCACTCCTTTCACGGTTTCAGGAAGCAGCAGTCCGAAGAAAGAAAATTATCCAACATACATGGCACCCGATGAAGAAAATTACAGAGCGATCAATGCGGAACGTTTATTAAGTAAGGCAAAAGACCTTAACATCGATAAACTAACTAAAGATATTGGCTATAGCCATTATCTCTCTGCCTTTGAAGTTTACCTACCACCTCTCTTTACTGCTTATGATGAAATACCCGCCGCTGATTCGTTAAAACAAATTCTTGCTGAACCCATTTCAATGTTGAGGTCATGGGATAAAAATTCCTCTGACACTTCCATCGCCACTACGCTGGCTATTGAATGGGCCTCAACAGTAATGAATAACCCTGGCTCAAAGGATAGGCTGAGCCTGGTGTTGGAGACGATGAAAGATCTTGAAAAAAGATTCGGTTCGTGGAAGACTCCGTGGGGAAACATAAACAGGTATCAACGGGTTGCCGAAGGTGAACCATTCGATGATCACAAACCAAGTCTTCCTGCAGGCCTCGCTTCTGCTACCTGGGGTTCGCTCCCCTCCTTTCAATCCCGCCAATTTGATGGAACGAAAAGACGCTATGGTTATTCAGGAAACAGCTTTATTGCCTGCGTTCAATTTGGGAAAAAAGTGAAAGCAAAGTCCATTATTACGGGAGGACAATCATTTGATCCCAAGTCAAAACATTTTACAGACCAGGTGCAAATGTATATTGATGGAAATTTTAAAGACGTCCTTTTTTACAAGGAAGATGTGCTGAAACATGCTGAAAGAAAATATCATCCGGGGGAATAGAATAATCACGTTTAAAATTTCCTTATAATCAGAAATCCTTCAACTCTGTATCCTTCCTATCTTTTCTTACGACTAAGTATTCATACAACATTCAACAAACCCGCTCCCTATAATAAACAATCATATCCTTTAGCTCATTATTGAAAATAGATCAAATCAAATTCATTTACGACTAAAGAAATTCTTATGCAGATAAATTTGACAATCCCCGGGCAGTTGATCGTTTATATTGCACTGATCGTATTTTGGGGCAGTATGGCAGTTTATGTAATGAAGAGTGAAAAAAAATTGAAAGCACATTAATCGTACTGGGAAAATAAGACTCAATTTTTTGAACCTGCGTTTGAATATCAGGCTCGCTTTGAAAAGAGGCCTCAGTTTTTGTAAATTCCTGATCCTTATTTTCAATCTAAGTTTCTTTTATACCTGTTATCTGTTCGTCACTCTTTCTCAATTCAGCTAATTTTTGCTTACCATAAGCAAGCCGCGTAATTGTTACAAATAAAACCGGAACAATAAAAATGGCAAGTGATGTAGCTGCCAGCATCCCGCCAAATACCGTCCATCCAATGGTAGAGCGTGCAATGGCCCCCGCTCCTTTTGCAAAAACCAATGGCAACACTCCGAGAATAAATGCAAACGAAGTCATTAAGATAGGACGCAAACGTAACCGTACTGCTTCGATAGTTGCCCTCATTAATTCCATACCACGATCAACACGTTCTTTGGCAAATTCAACAATCAGTATCGCATTCTTTGCGGATAGACCGATCAGGGTTATTAAACCAATTTGTGAATACACGCTATTTGCCAGCCTTGGAATAAAGATCAATGTAAGAATGGCACCGAATGCACCGATCGGCACGGCTAATAATACAGAAAATGGTACTGACCAACTTTCATATAAGGCAGCAAGAAATAAAAACACAAAGACAATGGACAGTGCAAAAATGTAGATCGTGCTAGAACCGGCTTCAATTTCCTGCTTGCTCAATCCTGAAAATTCATAGCCATAACCCGCAGGTAAAGTTTTAGCCACCGCCTGCAATGCCTCAATAGCCTGGCCGCTGCTATAACCTTGTTTTGGAGTTCCATTAATTTCAGCGGAACGAAATAAATTAAAATGAGAGATCACAGGGGCGTTTTCAATTATTTTTGATGTGGTCAAAACGCTTAGAGGCAACAACCGTCCTGATTGGTTGCGTACATAGTATTGATCCATATTTTTTATATCACCCCTGAATAAAGTATCTGCCTGGGCTAGTACGTGAAAATTTCTTCCATAGATCGTGAAATCATTTACATACCGACTGCCTAAAAATGTCTGCATTGTATTATACACATCGGAAATTGAAACGCCGAGCTTCTTGCATTTTTCCCTGTCAACATCAACTTCATAAGCCGGCGTTCTGGCGGTAAAAAAAGTAAATGCTCTCTGAATCTCGGGTCTTTTGTTTAATTGCCCGACAAAATTGTTCACTACTTTTTCGAATGTTTTTATATCATCGGTACTCTCCTGTTGTTCGAGTTCAAAAGTAAATCCTGCAGTTTGTCCCAATCCCGGGATAGCCGGTGGTTGAATCACAACAATATTGGCTGCTTTAAAAGATGCAAACCGTCTCTGCATCTCCACAATGATGGACTGTATTTGCATGGACTTGCTTTTTCTGTCGGCCCATGGTTTTAACTGGCAAAAGATCGTTCCGCCATTTGATTTGCTCGCAAAGGTTACAACATTCAATCCGCCAAGGGCGGCATAATGTCCAACCCCGGGAATCGTTTTTATCGTATCCATCAATCTGTATAAGATCTCCAGGCTTCGCGATGTGGAAGAGGCTTCCGGCAATTCATAGGTAATATATAATCTCCCTTCATCCTCGGTTGGGATAAAACTGGTAGGTTTTGCTTTAAACAAAAAATAAGTTCCTACAAAAATGCAAAGCAAAATAATGAGTGCGTATTTACTTGCTTTGATAATTCTTCTTACGGCATTCGAGTATTTTAGAGTGACCGAGGCAAACCATTTATTGAATTTGTAAAAGAATTTATTCAGTCCCTTCGATTTTTGATCGAAATGAGTTGGCTTCAGCACAAGCGTACACAATGCAGGAGTTAATGATAATGCCACGAATGCTGAAATGAGAACTGATATGGCAATGGTGATCGCAAACTGCTGATATAATCTTCCCAAAATGCCCGGAATAAATCCTACGGGAATAAATACAGAGGCTAAAATCAGTGCAATAGCAACCACGGGGCCGGATATGTCCTTCATCGCATGGATCGTAGCTTCTTTAGCAGACATCTTTTTATCATCAATATAATGCTGCACCGCCTCAACAACGATAATGGCATCATCCACTACAATGCCGATGGCCAGCACAAAACCAAACATGGTAAGTGTGTTGATAGTAAACCCAAGCAAGGTGAAAAACGCAAAAGTTCCGATGATGGAAACAGGAATTGCCAGGATTGGAATTAATGTGGCTCTCCACTCCTGCAGAAAGATGAACACAACCAATACCACTAATCCTAATGCTTCCAGTAATGTTTGTACTACTTCGTCTATTGAAACTTTTACTACTGATATGGTTTCGAAGGGAACAACATAATCCACATCTTTCGGAAAAGATTTTTTTATTTGCTCCATCGCTTTGAATACGCCATCGGCAGTTTCTATTGCATTACTTCCCGGAGCCTGGTATATCAACAGGTAAGATGCTCTTTTTCCATCAACAAAAGAATTGCTGGTGTAACTGAATTTGCCCAATTGCGTACGGGCAACATCTTTTAAATAAACGATGGAGCCGCTATCTGGTCTTGATCTTACGATAATACTATCAAACTCATTTGTCGTGCTCAGGCGACTGTTGGTTAAAACTGAATACTCAAATGCCTGCACGTTTTGCTGAGGCGGCCCCCCTACGGTGCCAGCCGCGATCTGTATATTTTGTTCCTGCAATGCAGCAATCACATCATTTGCTGTCAGGCCTTTTTGTGCAAGCTTATCTGTCTGGAGCCATATTCGCATACTAAAATCATCGGCCCTTGAAAAAACGTCTCCAACACCATTCACACGTAATAAAGCATTTTTGACAAAGATGTTTGTATAGTTATCTAAAAAAGTTACCGAATGTGTTCCATTTGGAGAATAAATGGCAACCAGCATTAAGATACTTGGATTGCGCTTTCTTGTGACGATTCCCAGGTTTTTAACATCAGTAGGCAGGGACGGAGTAGCAATACCTACGCGGTTTTGAATGTCCAGCGCGCCGGAAGTCACATCAGCCCCAACATTATAGGTAATGGTAATCGTGCTTTGCCCGCTTGAAGTACTGTTGCTTTGCATGTACGCCATGCCCGGCGTACCGTTCACCTGCGATTCAATGGGCGTGGTCACTGTTTCTTCCACTGTCTGCGCATCTGCACCATTGTAAATGGTAGTTATGTTTACGGTGGGCGGACTGATCTCAGGATACTGGCTGATCGGCAAATTAATGATGGATAATACGCCCAACATCAATACTACAATTGAAATAACAATAGCAGTAACCGGGCGTCTTATAAAAGTATCGGCGATCATGATTGTTGCGAACT